>JACRLM010000013.1 GCA_016235255.1 Nitrospinota bacterium
AGCGGGAAAACGAGGCTAAAGCGGGCTCCATGGGGGGCACAAAACAGTCGTTGTCTGAGCGCAAAGAGGCCGTCAATCCGCAATTACGGGGTAAATGATGGATCAAAACCACGATGCTGGAATTATGCAAAGGTCTCCTTGAAAATGAGCGCATGACGGCGCGGGGAATCAAGGGGAATCAAAATGGCCGAAGTTCCAGGGCTTTACCGTAAGTATCAATTTCAAGCCTTTGTGGCAAGGGGGTAATCATGAAACTTTCCAGGAAGCTGGTCGTAGGGTTTGTTGTGGTGGCTTCGATAACTGCTGTGACGGGGGGCATCGGGCTTTTCGGCCTGACGCGGGCGACCGGCAATCTTGAAGCGGTGGGCGGAGCAAATCTGCCTTCAGTCCACCGCCTTCTGACCGTGGCCAACGGCCAGGCGGGGGCAGTGGCGGCGATGAGGTCGCTAGCGGTGTCGGAAATGGACATCAATGGCCGGAACGCCCAATATGAGACGCTGAACAATAACCTCCAGAAAGCGGATAATGCCATAAAGGCTTTTGAGACTTCGCCCAAGTCAAAAGAGCAGGCCAGGGCTTGGAATGAATTCATGCCGGCGTGGAACCAGTGGGCCGCCGAGGTGAAAAACAGCCTGGCCATTTCGCGCAACATAGACGAGTTGGGCGTTGACCAGCCCGGCAGGGTCAAGCTTGCAGTCATGTCGGCGATTGTGGTGCATGATGATCTTTACGAAGGATTTACCACCGCCCTGACGCGGAAAAGCGCGCCAAAGGTGCTGCTTGACGAATCCAAATCGGAGTTTGCCGCCTGGGTGGGAGCTTACAAACCAGCCGATCCCAAGCTCGCCGGATCCATTGCCAGCGCTGTGGGCCAGCGCAAGCTTGCCTTTGAAAAAGCCGTTCGGACAAACGATCTTCTTGTGTCCGGCAAATATACTGAGGCCAGGGACGCATTGGCGGAGTTTCGCGACGTTTCAAAGGGGGCCAACGCGCAGTTGCTTTCGATTTACGCAAAGGCCGATGAGGCCGACACGCTATTCGGCCAGCTAAGGGAAAGCGTTTTCGGCAAAGTGGCCCCGCTGTTCAGCAGTTCCAACAGGTTGCTTGAGGAAATCTCCTCGTCAAGCATGGCGGAGACGCGGACGGTGTTCTCCGAGACTTCCGCCGAGGGGATGATGGCCAGAAGCGTGATGATATCGGCTATCATCATGTCTGTGTTCATCGCGATAGGCATCGGCCTGTGGCTGGCCAGATCCACCACCGGGCCGATAGGGGGGATCGTGAACAACCTTTCCGAAAGCTCGGGGATACTCTCCAACATCTCCAGCCAGATTTCCACCGCGAGCATGTCCCTTGCCGAAGCGGCCGGAGAGCAGGCGGCGGCCCTGGAGCAGACATCGTCCTCCCTGGAGCAGATATCGGCCATGACCAAGCAGAACGCGGACAACGCGGACAACGCCAGCCGCCTTTCCCAGGGGATGACCGCGGTGGCCAGGAAGGGCAACCAGGCCATACGCAAGATGATCGAAGAAATGAAGGCGACCAACAAGGCCTCCGGGGAGATAGCAACCATCATAAAGGTGATAGAGGACATCGCCTTTCAGACAAACCTGCTGGCGCTAAACGCGGCGGTTGAAGCGGCGAGGGCGGGCGAGCACGGGAAGGGCTTTGCGGTGGTGGCCGAGGAGGTGCGAAACCTCGCCCAAAGGTCCGCCGCCGCGGCGCGGGACACAACTGGCCTTATAGAGGACACCATGAAGCGCGCGGCCGAGGGGGGGCAGTCCGCCCAGCACGCCGACGCAGTCCTGGGCGAAATAATCGAATCGGTGGAAAAGGTGGCCAACCTGGTGACTGAGATCGCCGAGGCGTCCAAGGAGCAGGCCGAAGGGGTGGAGCAGCTTAGCGTCGCGGTGGCTGAGATGAACAAGATCACCCAGTCCAACGCCGATTCGGCCCAGCGCATCGCCTCTTCGTCCGAAGAGATGAACGAGCAGGCCAGGGTCTCCAGCGAGGCGGTGAAGGGGATGTTCGGCATCGTTTACGGCAATGACCTGCGCACGGCGGCCCAACTGCTGCTAAACAACGGGAATGGCAATTCCTTCGAATGGGACCCGGACCTTCTGGCCATAGACGTGCCGTCCATGGACGGCCAGCACAAGAAGCTTTTCTCAATGATGAGCGACCTGAACAACGCCATCATAAACGGCGGGGGCGAGGCGGCGCGCAAAGGTCTTGACTCCCTGATAGATTACGCCAAGAAGCACCTGGCCGAGGAGGAGTCGCTCATGAAACGGTACAACTATCCGGACTTCACCGGGCATAAGGCAATTCACGACAGGATACTCGAAAAGGTCCATTCGCTTTATGACCAGGTAAAGCAGGGGAACGAAGGGGTGATGATAGACATCATGATGTTCCTGAAGGACTGGCTGTACAACCATATCCAGAAAGTGGACAAGAGGTATGGCCAGCATATCAACCAGGAGGACTATCGCACCACGGCCCCCAGGCGGGCGCTTATCGAAAGGACCGCCGCGTAGCCGGCGTATTGCGGCGGATAACATTCATTGAAAGGCGACACCATGAATTCAGAAATGCTCCTGGAGCCGGAACTTGCGCCATCTTCCTCCCGCCAATGGGGAAGGAGCGGCAAATTCCTCACCTTCGTCCTCGGCGGGGAGGAATACGGCCTGGACATCACCAGGGTCAAGGAAATCATCGGGGGGATGGAGATAACGTCCATCCCCAAGGCCCCCGGTTTCATCAAAGGGGTGATCAACCTGCGCGGCAAGATAATCCCGGTGGTGGACCTGCGCTTAAAGTTCGGGATGCCTGAAGCGGCGCACACGAGGGAAACAGTGTTTATCGTGGTGGAAGTTGCCGGATCGCTGGTGGGCGTCGTGGTGGACCATGTCCGGGAGGTGCTCGACATCAAGGGCTCCGAAATCGAACCGCCGCCTCACTTGGGGGCAAGCCTTGAAACGGGCTTCATACTGGGCATGGGAAAGGTGGCCGGGAGGGTGAATATCCTTCTGGACATAGGGAGCGTACTGTCGCACGAAGAGGCCTCTGCCTTAAAGACCATCGCCAACGCATAACCGCTTTACTATTCGGGACAGTAATGTCGTAAAAAGCATATTAAAAGTGCTATTTGCGACATTATTGTCGTTCAATTACTCCCGACCATAACTTATCACTTGTAATAACAGCCGCTTATCCATTGGATTAAAAAATGCTTATTTTTAATTGATAGCCTAATTAAAGGAACAGCGCTATGGGAACGCAAGTTATTGCCGGGGTTGAAGTTAGCGAATATTCCAAGAAGTTTCTTGAAAGAGGCGCCAATCCGTCCAATCGCGGAGCTTTTTTTGGCGAAGAGGCGGCAGAAAGGGGGTTGGCCCTTGTCGAGGCGAAAAATGCCGATATCAGGCTGTACTGGCTGGTCAATCCGGTTTCGGACATCATCGAAGGAGCGAAGTTCTTCGCTTATGGAGGAAACGAATCCAACGCCATCGCCGACACGCTTTGCGCCATTGTCCGTGGGTTGACGATAGACGCCGCCACTGCCCTTTGCGGCATGGACGTGGATGCCGCGTTGCGTGACAATCCGGTGGTCTCGCCCGTACCGGAGGGCAAACGGCCTGTTTTCATCGTTGTGGACGAACTGCTCAAAAGCGCCAAGGCTGCATATCCGGCGGCGAAGGGGGCCGCGCTGGCCATTATCGCCGCCCGCAACGTGGCGCCAAAGAGCTCCGGGCCAAGCGCGTGGACAACTGAGGCGGAACGTGAATGGCTGACCCTTTCCAAAAAGGACCAGATCGCCAGGATAGAGGCCGTCCTCGACCAGGACATCCGCGATTACCTTCACAACGAGGGGGGTGACATATTCGTCCGGGACGTGATTGAAGGGAGAAGAGTGCTGGTCAATTACGAAGGATTGTGCGGCTCATGCGCCTCTTCCACCGGCATGACCCTGGCCTTTATCGAGGACAGCCTCCGGACAAGGCTTTATGAAGGGCTCACGGTGGACCCGGTATGAAGGAGGCGGACATGGACGGCGGCGAAGACAGGGAACTTGAACAGGCTGTCGCGGCCCGGCGTGAATACAAGTATGGATTCAGGACGGACATCGAGTCCGACGTTTTCCCCAAGGGGATAAGCGAGGATGTTATCCGGGCCATATCGGCCAAAAAGAACGAACCGGAATTCATGCTCAAGTTCCGCCTTGACGCATACCGCCGGTGGATCACCATGCCCCATCCCGACTGGGCGAACCTGAACATCCCGCCGGTGGATTTTCAGGACATTTCCTATTACTCCGCCCCCAGGCCCAAGGCCAGGCTTGATAGCCTGGACGAAGTGCCGCACGAAATAAGGGAGACCTTCGAAAGGCTGGGCATACCCATTGAGGAGCAGAAGATTCTGTCCAACGTGGCGGTGGACGCGGTTTTCGACTCGGTGAGCGTGGCCACCACTCACAAGAAGAAACTGATGGAGGCGGGGATCATTTTCTGCTCCATTTCCGAGGCCGTAAGGGAATATCCGGAGCTTGTAAAAGAATATTTAGGCTCGGTGGTGCCGCCGGGGGACAATTTTTACGCCGCATTGAACAGCGCGGTGTTCTCCGACGGATCGTTCGTGTATATCCCGCCGGACACCATCTGCCCCATGGAGCTTTCCACATATTTCCGCATCAACACCCAGGAGACCGGGCAGTTCGAGCGCACGCTGATAGTGTGCGCGGAAAACAGCCAGGTGTCTTACATCGAAGGGTGCACAGCGCCGCAGTATGACAAGAACCAGCTTCACGCCGCCATTGTGGAACTGGTGGCGATGGACAACGCCAAAATAAAATACAGCACCGTCCAGAACTGGTACCCAGGCGACCCGCAGACCGGCAAAGGGGGCATTTACAACTTCGTGGTAAAGCGGGGGCAATGCCGTGGAAACAACTCAAAGATTTCATGGACACAGATAGAGACCGGCTCGGCCATCACCTGGAAATATCCGAGCTGCGTGCTCAAAGGGGACAACTCGGTGGGCGAGTTCTATTCCGTCGCGCTCACAGCCGGCCGCCAGCAGGCGGACACCGGCACTAAGATGATACACATCGGCAAGAACACCCGCTCGTTCATCATATCAAAGGGGATATCGGCGGACAGCTCGCGCAACAGCTACCGGGGGATGGTGAAGATCACCCCCGGCGCCCAGAACGCCAGGAATTACACCCAGTGCGATTCCATGCTGGTGGGGGACCGTTGCTCCGCCCACACGTTCCCGTATATAGAGGCGCAAAACCAGACCGCCCAGGTGGAGCATGAGGCCTCCACATCCAAGATCAGTGAAGAGCAGCTTTTCTACTTCCAGCAGCGCGGGATCGGCAGGGAGCAGGCGGTGAGCGCCATTATCAACGGATTCTGCAAAGAGGTGTTCAACCAGCTTCCGATGGAGTTCGCGGTTGAAGCCAGAAAGCTTTTGGCGATGCGGCTGGAGAACAGCGTGGCATGAACAGCGAGGTGAATGAAGATGCTTGAGATAAAAGGTCTGAGGGCAGGTCTTGAAGGCAGGGATATCCTTAAAGGGATAGACCTTACCGTGCGGGCCGGCGAGATACACGCGATCATGGGGCCAAACGGCTCCGGCAAGAGTACGTTGGCCAAGACCCTTGCCGGGCATCCGTCGTGCGAAATACTTGGCGGTTCCATAACGTTCAACGGGGAGGACCTGCTGGCGATGGAGCCGGAGCGCAGGGCGCTAAAGGGGCTGTTCATGGCGTACCAGTACCCTGTGGAGATACCGGGGCTGGCAAACGCGGAATTTTTAAGGATGGCGTTCAACGCAAAGGTTGCGGCGCAAGGGGGCGAAGAGCTCGATCCGCTGGAGTTCGAAGATGTTCTGCTGGAGAAGATGGCGATCCTTGGGATGGACGCTAAATACCGGGAACGGGCGGTCAACGAAGGATTCTCCGGCGGCGAGAAGAAGAAAAACGAAATACTCCAGATGGCGGTGCTAAAGCCCAAGCTCGCCGTGCTCGACGAGATTGATTCGGGGCTGGACATAGACGCGCTAAAAGTGGTGGCCGGCGGGGTGAACAAGCTATTCAGCCCGGACAGCGCCCTTCTGGTGATAACGCATTACCAGCGGCTTTTAAACTATATAAAGTCCGACTTTGTCCACGTGCTGCGGGACGGCAGGATTGTAAGGTCCGGCGGCGGAGAGCTTGCCTTGGAACTGGAAGCGGCTGGCTACGTGGAGATGGCGGGGGAGCGGGGTGGCGGATGAAGACCGGCGTTAAGCAAAGCGGGGAAGCAGAGGCCGTAATCAACGCCCATGTGGAAAGCGTGACGGCCAAAAGGCTCAATCCATGGCTGCTGGAAAGCAACATGGCGGGGATCGTACGGTTTGCCAGACTTGGTCTGCCGGGCCGCAAGCATGAAATGTTCACATATGTGGACCTTGCGGAACTTTCGCTTCCGGAATTCGACTTCACGCCGGAAATCCCCGGGCGAGTGGATGCCGGTGCGCTGGAAGGGCATCTGTTTACGCCATGCCGGGCAAGCAGGATCGTGATTGTGGACGGGATTTATAATGCAGAACTTACGGACATGTCCACGGTGGAAGGATCGGTCAGGATTTACGGCGCGGCGGGGAATGCCGGTTTGACCAGTGGCGTCTGCCGGACGCTGGAGAACGAGAACGATCCGTTCGCAAGCCTCAACGGGGCGTACTTTCGGGATTTGACCGTGATAGAAGTTGCGCCCGGTGAAACACCGGCGGCCCCGATTGAAATCATTTATTTGAACACCGGCGGCCAACCGGGACGCCCCGCGTATTTTCCGAGGATTCTTGTGAAGGTTGGGGCGATGGCGCATGCCGGGATTGTATTTAAAAGAGTGTCCGGCCCCGGTGAACATTTCATGAGCGCGTTTGAGGAGATAACCGTGGCGGAAGGGGGTTCGCTAAAATACGCATCCGTCCAGACCGGGGCCGCGGATTCATGGAACTTTACAAAGACGTTGGTCACCCTGGGGATGAACAGCTTTGTGTCCACCGTCTCGGCGATTTGCGGAGCGAGGCTTGCCAGAAATCATTTCGAAGCGCATCTGACCGCTCCCGGCGGCAGGATCGAGCTTAATGGGGCGGCGGTGGTGAACGGCTTTGAACAGGCTCACACGTATGTCCGGGTGGTCCACGAAGCGCCGGACTGTTCCAGCGCACAGCGGTTCAAGAATATCGCCGGAGGCCATGCCGCCGCGAGTGTGGACACCACGGTGACGGTGCGTGAAGGGGCGCACGGCTCCACGTCCACCCAGGTCGTCAACAACATGGTTATGTCCAACACGGCCGTTGCTGCGGTGAAACCAAACCTGATGATATTCAACGACGACGTTAAATGCTCCCACGGCGCCACGGTGGGGAGGTTCGGCGATGAGCAGGTGCTGTATCTGCGCTCCAGGGGTATTCCGGTGAAAGAGGCGCTACGGGCGCTCACATCCGGATTCATCGGCGAGATCGTCAACTCAATGATCCCGGCGCAGGCCGCCTCCGCCGCGCGAGCCGGGCTTATGGCGAACCTGGAGGGCTGAATAATGCTAAAGCTTGAAGTGGACACAGGTGTTCTCGAAACGAGGATCAGGAAAGATTTCCCCGGGCTTGCCCGCGCGGTAAATGGACATCCGCTTGTGTACCTGGACAGCGCGGCCACGGCGCAAAAACCGGTGAGCGTCATCCGGCGCATGAGCGATTTTGATTCCAAAGAATACGCCACGGTGCGGCGCGGCTCATACACCATAGGCGAACGGGCCACCGCCATGTACGAGGATGTGCGCGTCCAGGTTGCCCGTCTGCTCAACGCCGGGCGTGTGGAAGAGATAATATTCACCGGCGGCGCCACGCATTCAATAAACCTTGTGGCAGGGTCGTGGGGAAGAAAGTTCGTCGGCGCTGGGGACGAGATAATCATTTCCGCCATGGAACATCACGCCAACATCGTCCCATGGCAGATGCTCTGCGAGGAAAAAGGCGCCAGGCTGCGCGTGATACCCATGACGGACGATGGGGAACTGGTGATGGAGGAGTTCGGGAAAATGCTGGGCCCCAAAACGAAACTTGCGGCGGTGGCCCACGTCTCAAACGTGCTTGGTACCATCAATCCCGTTAAACGGATGGCTGAAATGGCCCACGCGGCGGGGGCGAAAATTCTGGTGGACGGGGCGCAGGCCGCCCCTCACATGAAGGTGGACGTTTCGGACATCGGCTGCGATTTCTACGTTTTCTCCAGCCACAAGATATACGGCCCCACAGGTGCGGGGGTGCTATATGGAAAAATGGAGACGCTGGAGACGATGCCCCCATTCATCACCGGCGGCGACGCGATAGAGACTGTGACATTCGAGAAGACCACATTCTTAAGGCCACCTGCCAGGTTCGAAGCAGGCACACCCCCAATATCCCAGGTGATAGGGCTGGGGGAGGCGATAAAGTACATTACATCCGTGGGACTGGAATGGATCGAGGATCATGAGGCGGGGCTGCTTGAGTACGGGACTTCGCTGATAGGAAGTATCCCCGGACTAAAAATCTTCGGAGCCGCGCGGCGAAAGGCGGGGATAATATCCTTTGCCGTGGAGAACGTCCACCCGCACGATGTAGTGACTATACTCGACCGGCGGGGGATTGCGGTGCGGGGAGGGCATCATTGCGCCCAGCCTGTGATGGCCAGGTTCAAAGTTCCCGCCATGACGCGCGCATCGCTGGCAATGTACAACAACCGCGAGGACCTTAACGCTTTGGCCGGGGGGCTCGTTGAAGTTATCGAGGTGTTCTCCTGATGTCATACAAAAGCGACCTTTACCAGCAAGTCATCCTCGAGCACAACAGGAAGCCGCGCAACTTCCGCGTCATCGAAGGCGGATCAGCCTCATGTGACGGGCATAATCCCCTTTGCGGCGACAAGCTGACTGTTTACGTAAAGGTCAATCCCGAGGAGATCATCGAGGACATCAGCTTCCAGGGGTCCGGCTGCGCCATATCCAAGTCCAGCGCTTCGATGATGACAGCTTTTTTAAAAGGCCGGACCGTGCCGGAGTCGCGGATAATCTTCGACGAGTTCCACCGGATGATAGTCGGCGAATTTGATCCGGAAAGCCCCCAAAGCCACCTGGGGCGGTTGGCCATTTTCAGCGGCGTGCGTGAATACCCCTCGCGCACAAAATGCGCCACACTGGCGTGGCACGCGATGATCTGCGCCGTTGACGAGATGGACATTTTCAGGATAAACGGCTGAAGGGGGCGCGAGCTATTTGTGCGCTAATAAGCCCCCGGATGCGCCGCTCCGCCCCTTGCCTCGTCCGCCCGGTTTAGCGGCACGGAGTTGCTGGCCGTCCCGGCGGGGGCGGCGGGTGTGGCGGGCGCATCTGCCCATTGGAAATCAGGTATCGCCACGGCCGTGATCCCTTCGATAAAACCGCCGGTGACTGGCCGGAAGTCCCCACTGTCCGGATTGGCCAGCGTGGGCTGGCCTTTGTTGATGTAATTGTCCGCAAGCAATTGGGCGGCGTTGCATGTTGGATTGTCCGCCTGGCAGCCCTGTTCGCCGTCCTCAACTCCAAGAGGCATTTCCGCCCCGCCGTTCCAGATTATGTTCCCCTTGATCTGTAGATTCGTGTCTGTGACCGCTGGTGAAGGGATGTTCGAACCCCCTCCCGGAGCGCGCGGGCCCTGGATCGTGAAATGCTGGTATGCGCTTGCATAACCGGCCGGGTTGTACACCACGTTGTTGTAGATGTAAACGTTCCGGTTGGGTACCGGTTCACCTTCGGTGAACGCCGCCGATGTCCCCCACCCACCAAGCGCAAGGTTGGCCGCGCACCGTGCGGTGTCCCCGTCGCAGCTTCGCGAGCCGAAGGCAGCCTCTATCACGTGCGAACGCTCGCCCACCCGGTACATGGTGTTGAACGCCATGAGCACGTTGTACCCGCCGTTCACACCAATCCCGGCGCCGTAAATGTCATGGATGACGTTGTTGACGAA
The DNA here is from genome assembly GCA_016235255.1 of Nitrospinota bacterium. Lineage (NCBI taxonomy): Bacteria > Pseudomonadati > Nitrospinota > Nitrospinota bacterium. The sequence goes on from JACRLM010000013.1 coordinate 10,033, forward strand.
CTTGATGTCGTATGCCTCGTAATGTATCCATGGAGAGACCATATACTCAAATCCCGTCCCCTGGCCCGCCGTGAATCCACCCTCCCCGCAACTGTAATACTCGTTTCCTTCAACACGGAAATAGGCGGAGCCCCCTTTGAGGTACATGCACCAGTTCACAGCGTCGTGAATGGCATTGTTGACGATGTGGCCGTACTGGACGGCGACGAAATCAATGGCGTTGTCCCCGCCTCCAGAGAACTCGCCATCTTCTATGTAAACATAGCTGGACTGGTTTATTTTGAGCGCCTCCTGCGGCCGTTCTCCAACGCCGGGCCATACCGCCGCCGAGCGGCGCATGAGGAAATGGTCGCACTTTTCGCAATGCACGGTGTCGCCCCCACCGCCGTCGGCCACGGACTTCACCCCGACAAGGTACAGGTAGCGGCAGTCGTATATATTAAGCGCGGGGAGTACGGAAGCGTACTCCCCGTCCACCGATTCGATGATCACGGGGGCCGTAAATGTCCCCCATCGCGATTCCCAATAGTTGGGCGCCATTTCCTGGGTGAAAGTTCCGGCTGCAAGCTTTATGTGGTATCCGGTGGACAGGGTCTGGCCTGAAGGGACCATGTCCCAAGCCGCGCTGAGCGTCCGCAAAGCCGAAGCGCGGGAGGCGCCGCTGGCCGTGTCTGAACCGTTCACCGGATCGACCCATATTTCAGTTACAGACGGCGACCCGATGTCGAACGACACTCTTGAAGACGAGACCTGCGAAATTTTTGCGCGGGAAGACGCCCCCCCATCGCCGCCGCATGACGCCAGCAACAGCATGGCAACAGCAATTGAAATGCCAGGAATTGGGCGCACAGTTGTTCCACCAGGATTTACAAATATGATAACGCATATAAAGAAGCGGTGAAAGTGGTTATTGGCGCTGGAGCTTGTTACCGTTTCCCCGAGGCCATGGCTTTCATCTGTTTCAGGCTTTTGTCTTTCGCGAACCGTTTATACTCCGCGGTCTGGGCGCCGTAAATGGCGGCCTTTCCCTCTGTGTCGAAATGGATGCCCCAGCCGTATCGCTTCCCCAGCGGGGAACAGCGCAGGCAGGCCTGCCCCTTGGAAAAATATTTTAACCGTTCGGCGGACTTTTTACCTTTTGGGATGTTGTTCCTTATGGCGTGAATCTCGAATAGCACATCCTCCTGTGTGTACTTGTACGGACTGTTGGCCAGCATTCGATATTGAAGTTCCGGTATGGTCCGTTCCTTGCCCTTTTGAGGCGGGATATGGCCGGCCGCCGCAGGGCAATCCTCCGAAACCGCGATGAAAGCCGAATAGTAGTTGCAGTCTTTCATGCCACCTCCATGCTCCCGTGCCTGGCAAAATAAAAAGGGGCGCATGTTGCGCCCCTCGATAAAGGAGAGAAAGATCGCGCGCTTATAAAGCGCCTGCCGTCTCTCTCCGGGACGGTGTTGTCACCGGCATACCCAGAATCCAGCGCCTGGATCCCATACCCACTGTCCCCTGCAAAGCTGCGGATTAGGCATCCGGTACGGATTGCGGAAGTCATCCCCGCCGGGGCTCTGCGGTCCACCCGGGGGAGGCCCAGGGCGGTATCCAGGGGCTGCCATAGGCTGCTGTTGCTGCGCTCCCGCGGCGGGCCGCGACATGGCGTCTTCCTGCTGGCCGTGCATAAGCCCGGCCGCTCCGCCGACGGCTGCGCCGATCAGCGCGCCCTTGTCCCTGCCGCCCTCGCCGTATTGATGCCCTATTATAGCCCCGGCTCCGGCGCCCAAGGCCGCGCCGACAGCCGCGTCCCTTTGCTGGTTGGGGGATGCGCAAGCGCCGGCGGCGAAAGCCACGGCCACCAAGGCGATCAGATATCTTATTCTCATTGGAGTCTCTCCTTTCTCATCCTGCTTGATTTAGAACGGACGAAACTTGCTCTTTTCGGCCACCTGAGCTGGATAAAAGGCATCCAGACGCCTAAAAGTTCACCTGAGTCCTAATATACCCCACTTGCGCCGTTTTCGCATTAGTGTCACCTCCGGGATTCACAACTATCTGAAAATCCGGCTGGATGAACAGCCACGGGAAAATCTCAGCCCTGTAGGTGAACTCATATGTCGTTTCCGCGGTCAGGTCAACTCCATCCACATCCTTGCTTGTCTGCGCCAGGTCATCGCTGATTTTCGCGTATGCCACGGCGATTCCGGCCATGTCGTTATCCCTTCCCGGGAAAATGCCCATATAGTGCAAACCGCCTCCGAAATAATCGGAAATCTGGCTATGTGTCTTCGGCGCGACCCCGTACTGGCCAAAAATGGCCAGCCCATGCCCTTCATGCGTTTCGTACACAAGCTGGTCAAACGTAATATAGAAACCGGAACTTTCCTTGTGGACCACTGGGTTGCCATCAGCGTCCATCATCCGGACATCCTCGAATTTTCCGGTGTGCCACCACACCCCCAGCCTGTATTTGCCGGGAAGAAAAGCGCTCTCTTCACCTCCGATTCCGTACTGAAGCTCCATCACTTCCATCAGGCCTTCATTCGGCTCGTCTATTTTAATGTCCAGCCCGTTCATGTTCTGGTACGGGTCGCCGGGGTTGCCGTCATAAACCGCCGCCAGCAGGCCGAAGTTTTCCGCCAGCTCCGCCTTGATTCTCAACCCGATGGCGGAAACGTTGAAAATGGAAACAGGCACCGCGTGGGACACGCTTGGGCCGATGCCGAAGGATGAATTGAGGAACAGGCCCGCGTATTCGGAGGTGAAGAACTCGCTGTTAAAATCATGCAGACCGAAAAGGATGGCCAATTGCTTGTCGTAAAGCGTCTGTTCATACCATAGTTGGTACACCCGGGTGGTATCGTTGCTCTCGATGTTGCTTGTTACCTGTGTGTCTCCAACGAAAGTTGACGGGTCGTCGCCATTATTGGCCAGTCCGTGGAAGAACAACGCGCCCCCCTCCCACATGCCGGCTTTTTCCGTGTCCAGGGTGAATTTCAAATCAAGGTTGTCCAGGTACATCGTCTTGCTGTTCGGCTCCACCCCGCCGGTGAAAAGCCTGGCGAACTCTCCTTTGTAAACTATTTCAAAGGACAGCCCCTTGTCTTCCATGGCGCTTCGCAGCCCGCCCCAATCGCCTGTGAGTTTGTCGCGTTCGAACAGCCCCTGTTCCATGGCCGCTTTCTCCTCCGCCATGGAAGCTGACGGCGCCGCAAAAAGGAAGACAGTTACGTAAAAAAACGTGTTTAGTATTTTTGCGCAGCGCATATCCCCATCCTTTGAAAATTTAATCGATTCCCAAGGTCCCCGCTTAACACAATTTAGCATTGTTAACGCCTTTTTAGGCAAACTTTAAGCGTCCGTCATAAACATTAACGTTTGCCTTGCCTATAGACGCGGGTTTTCGGATAATTGCACAACTGCGGCGGAGCGCCGCCATATTCCATATTAAAAAAGTTTAGTCGCCACTCCTATAGTTTGCGGATGAAAATTACTGTATTGCACGGGGTCATACCACCGGACGCTCCGCCGGACGAGCAGGACACACTTGAGCAACTCAAGGGTGTGATGAACGCCCTTGCGGCGCTCGGCCACGAGGCGGAGCCTCTTCCTTTCTCGCTGGATTTGGAAGCGGCGGCGCTGGAGCTTAAAAAGCGGAATCCGGAGGCGGTGTTCAACCTTGTGGACTCGGTAAATGGTTCCGGCAGGCTGATACATCTGGCCCCGTCGCTTCTGGATTATCTGGGCATTCCATACACGGGATCGAAGACCGAGGGCATATTCACGACCTCCGCCAAGCTTACGGCAAAGAAGATCATGACATCGGCCGGATTGCCGACTCCCTCATGGGTGGCCATGGACAACGGCCGGAACGGAGGCGCAGGGCGATACATCGTAAAGTCCATGTGGGAGCACGCCTCTGTTGGGCTTGATGAAGATTCGGTTTTTTTCGCGTCCGGCGCGGCGGAGGCGGCCGGGGCCGTTGCGGAGAAAACGGAAAAGAACGGCGGGGAATGGTATGCCGAGGAGTACATAGACGGCAGGGAATTCAACATATCGGTGATAGGCGGGGCGGGCGGGCCGCGCACTTTTCCGCCAGCCGAGATCCTTTTCGACGGATACGGCGAAGGGAAACTAAAGGTCGTCGGCTACCGCGCCAAGTGGGTGGAGGACTCTTTCGAGTATACCCATACCCCGCGTTCATTCGAGTTTGCGGAAAAAGACAGGCCCCTGCTTGAGCGGCTCTCAAAGCTTTCGCTGGAATGCTGGAGGCTTTTCGGGCTTAAGGGGTATGTGCGGGTGGATTTCCGGGTTGACGGCGGAGGGAACCCGTGGATACTTGAGGTCAACGCCAATCCATGTATCACAACGTACAGCGGATTCGCCGCCGCCGCGGGGCAAGGGGGGCTGGACTACGAGGCGATGACCGGAAAGATATTGGAGGACGCTTTTGTCCGGGCATATGAACATCACGCTTGAAAAATTGGCTTTCAGGGAAGAGCCAACACAGGCCGACGCGGAGGCTGTCCGGCTGATCGTCCAGTCCAGCGGATTCTTCAACGAAGAAGAGGTGGACATAGCCGTGGAGCTTGTGGACGAAAGACTGGCCAAGGGGACGGCAAGCGGCTATTACTTCATTTTCGCCGAGTCCGGCGGCCAGGTGATAGGCTACGCCTGTTACGGCCCCATCGGCGGGACGAAGGACAGTTTCGACATATACTGGGTGGCCGTGCGCGAAGACATGAAAGCCCAGGGGCTGGGCACGTCGCTGCTTACCATGTGTGAAAAAGCCGTTGCGCGGGCCGGGGGAGGGAGGATTTACGTGGACACATCCTCCAGGCCGCAATACGAACCGACAAGGCATTTCTACGAAAAGCGGGGATACCACCGGGAGGCGATCCTGCCGGACTTTTACGCCCAGGACGACGGCAAGCTTATCTATCTTAAGAAACTGCGCTAAAATACCTGAAGCGCAAATTTCTTTTGGAGATAGACAGACCTTGGGCCAGACAATCCTGCTTCTCACCATTTCCAACTTTTTCATGACGTTCGCCTGGTACGGGCATTTGAAGAACATGAGCGGCCAGCCGGTGATGTTCGCCATCCTTGTAAGCTGGGGCATAGCCTTTTTCGAGTACACGCTTCAGGTGCCCGCCAACAGGATCGGCTACGAGCATTTCACCCTCGGCCAGCTCAAGGTGATCCAGGAGATCATCGCCATGGGCGTTTTCGCGCTGTTTGCCTGGTATTACATGAAGCAGCCGATGAAAATGGACTTTTTGTGGGCCGGGCTGTGCCTTGTGGCGGCGGCGTATTTCATGTTCCGTGGCGGGCTGGAAAGTTCCTGACGCGCCACTCGGCAAGGCCTGCTCTGTAAGTAAAAGGCCCCGGTTTTTTTACGGCCTTGCGCCCGGCTCCCGGCGGATGGATGCGCCAAGCCCCTTAAGCTTCGTCTCGATATGCTCGTATCCCCGGTCCAGATGGTACACTCGGCCGATCTGGGTCTCCCCCTCCGCCGCAAGCCCAGCCACCACAAGGCAGGCCGAAGCCCGCAGGTCTGTCGCCATCACCGGCGCCCCGGAAAGCTTTGGGACCCCGCGCACCGTGGCCGAATGGCCCGACACTTTTATGTCCGCCCCCATCCTGCGAAGCTCCGCCACGTGCATGAAACGGTTCTCGAATATCATTTCGGTGATCACCGCCGCCCCGTCCGCCACGCTCATCAGCGCCATGATCTGGGCCTGCATGTCCGTCGGGAAACCTGGGAAAGGGGCTGTTGTCACGTTCACCGGGGATATCACCTCCGGCCCGGCCACCTTCACCGAATCTCCATCTTCGCTCACCTGGCAGCCGCATTCCCTAAGCTTGTCCGAAAGGGCGGCCACGTTCACCGGGTCCATCCGCGTCACGGTGACTTCCCCCCGGGTCATGGCGGCGGCGGTCATGAATGTGCCTGCCTCTATCCTGTCCGGGATTATCCTCGCCGGGGCCGCCTTCAACTCCTTTACCCCCTCGATGGTGATCGTCGGGGTCCCGGCCCCGTGGACTATCGCCCCCATGGTGTTCAGAAAATCGGCCAGCGCCACCACCTCCGGTTCCCGGGCGGCGTTCTCTATCACAGTTTTCCCATCGGCGGTGACGGCGGCCATCATTATGTTCATCACCCCGGTGACGGTCACCATGTCCATGGTGATATGTTTGCCTTTAAGCCTGGCCGGGGCGGATGCGTCCACATACCCGTGCGAAAGGTCTATCTTCGCCCCCAGAGCCGCAAGGCCCTTTAAATGCTGGTCTATGGGCCGCTCGCCGATGGCGCATCCGCCGGGAAGGCTCACCTTCGCGTGGCCAAGCCGGGAAAGCAGCGGGCCGAGCACAAGGCACGAGGCGCGCATTGTTTTCACAAGCTCGTAAGGCGCCTCGTGGCGGGTGATGGCCGAGCTGTCCACCATGTACGCCGAGGCGTCCACCCTGGTGATTTTCGAGCCGAACACCTCAATTATCCGGGCGATGGTCCGGATGTCCATCAGGTCCGGTATGTTCGTCAGGGAGAACTCGCCTGGCGCCAGAAGCGTCGCCGCGAAAATGGGGAGCGCCGCGTTCTTGGCTCCGGAGACCTTCACCGTACCCTTAAGTGGCCTGCCCCCTTCGATTATTATTTTGTCCATCGTTTGATTGAAATCACTCCTTCAACTGCGCCACAACCACCCGGTCGATTCCCGCCAGGTCCGGCGCGATTTTTACGATATCAAATTTCCCGGCGGCGTTTATCATCTCCGAAACGCTCTTCGATTGTTTATAACCTATTTCCATAGCAATGAAACCGCCAGCCGTTAAATATTCCGGCGCCCCCTCAAAAATCCTTTCTATCACCGAAAGCCCCGTTTCGCCAGCGTACAGGGCTGAATGAGGCTCGTAAAGGGCCGCTTCCGGCGAAACGTCCTTGTCCCCTTCCGGCACATATGGAGGATTCGCCGCGATCAGATCGAACTTGCGGCCGCCAAGATTCGAGAAGATATCCGAGAGGCAAAACTCTATCCGGTCCGCCACGGCATGTGTCCGCGCGTTGAATCCCGCCACTTCAAGAGCGGCCGGGCTTATGTCCACCGCGGTGATTTTCCATGCCGGGCGTTCTTTGGCGAGGGTCACCGCTATGGCCCCGGAGCCGGCGCCGATGTCCAGCGTCTCGATCCGGCTGTCCGCCTTGAAAAGACGCAATGCCTCCTCCACCAGCATTTCCGTTTCCGGCCTTGGGATCAGGGTGTCGCGCGTCACCTTGAACGAAAGTGAATAAAATTCCTTCTCGCCCGCGATGTACGCCACAGGTTCGCGTTTGAGCCTGCGCGCTTCCATCGCTTTGAATGCGGCGGCGGTCTCGTCCGTCACCACCGTTTCCGGATGGGCATAAAAATACCCCCTGTCCACCCGCAGCAGGTTTGCCATAAGCGTCTCAGCGTCCAGCCGGGGAGTGGGAATGCCGGCGGCCTTGAACGAAAGCTCTGCGTGGCGCAGAAGGGAGGTTATAGTTTCAGGCATGGGAGTGACCGCCGTCACCAGCCGCTATGGCAGGCCGCGCCTGTACAGCGCCATCTGCCCTGAGCCTTCGGCCACGCCAACCTCGATCCAGCCGCCTTGGGCAAGCTTGCCGGACAACTCCTCCGTCAACCTGCCGCAGACATATTCGGCCAGCCGCTCCACCGTGGTTGCCACGAGGGGGAGGAGGACGCAATCCTCCTTCGGGAAAACGTAGCGTTTGTCCTTGAACTTCGCCTCAATCTCTTTTTCGGAGATGTTCAGGGTGTGGCGCGTGTCGTTGGCGGCGATTATGGTCCTGTGGTCCAGCGAATCGCAGACCTTCTTTATCACCGGGTTGATGGTGTTAAAGTCAATTATCGTGTGGTCGGCCCCGGCGGCGGCGGAGATTTCCACGGTGACGGTGTAGTTGTGGCCGTGCAGCCGCTCGCACTTGCCCATGTCCACCAGGAAATGGGCGGAGGAAAAATTGTGCCCCCCCCGGAAAATCCTTATCCTCGTTTCGCTTTTCATGTCTTAAAGATAGCCGATGAAGGGGGCTGCGGCAAGTTATTGAGGCTGTTCGTTGGCTTCGGTTGTGTTAGCAACAAATAGAAATGTCCGGTTTAGTAGCACATGAATTGTCCGCTTTGTCCATCCGGTGATTTCCGATTAATCCCGGCGTGGCCGCAAGCGGCGGACAGTTACGCCGCAGCCTTCCTTTTCTTTTTGATTTCA
>JACRLM010000014.1 GCA_016235255.1 Nitrospinota bacterium
CCAGGTTGAGGAAAGTGAGCGGTTATAAACACCTGCCAGAACTGCGTGAGATCATGAAACGGGCTCTGGCGGGGAAGATAATGGTGAAAGCGGCGTGACGGTCATGCCGGGAGTTTCAACTAAAAAAGGGATTGACTCTGACTATGCGCCAGGTGGAGTTTCCAAAGACGCATGATATCCAGGAATTGCTGAACCTTGTGGGGACTGTCGATGGAATACTCGCGGATTCATTGCGGCAAGCCATTTCCTTGACCCCATATGGGGTGGAGATCAGGTATCCAGCCGGACTTCCTGATCCGTCGCAAGGCGAGGCGGAACAGGCCTTGATTCTGGCTGAAAAAGTGAGGGCCGCAATAGCGCGCATGTTGCGTTAAATTGTGAAGCGGCGCATTTGTGGATGCGCCGAAGGACTCTATTTGTCTCCCGATTCTTTGTACGCCCCCCAGATCATCGGCCAGCCGCGCTCCACTATCCCCGCCATCACCTCGGCGTAGGCGCGGATTTCCTTCTGCGCGTCGGGCGCCAGCCTCAACGAAAAATAGTGCAGAAGGTTGCGCATGTCTATGTTCCATATGATCTGGGTATAGGCGGACACCGGCAACACCACCCGCGCCTGCTCCCGCGCCACGCCCAGTTCCAGCAACTTCTTATAGGCGCCGTACGCCAGCCTGTTGCTGTCATCCACAAGCTTCGCCGCTTCGGCGGAGGATTCCGGTGAAAGGTTGGCGCCGCTCATCTGCTTGTTTGCGGAGCTTTGCCCGCGCACGTCGTCCACCGGGGGGATATAGAAAAGGTCCGGGCATTCGGTGTAGCGGAACGACCATTCGTTCAGCGACGCCATCCTGTGGCGCACATGCTGGCGCATCACGAAAATCGGCAGGCGGATCCGGAACGTGAGCGACACCATCTCGAAAGGTGACGTGTGCCTGTCCTTCCAAAGCCTTAATATCAGCTTGCGGTCTGCCTCCGCGTCCTTCCCCTCGCTTCTTTGATACGATGTGCGCGCCGCGCGGGCCACGGCCGAATCGTTGCCAAGATAGTCCACAAGCTCAACTTCGCCCTTGTCGAGCACCGTGTGCACCACGTTAAGCGCGGCTTCCGCCCCTTCGCTAATGGGCCTGTTCGTACTGTTCCCGCTCATCGTATGTCCTCCCGCATCACCCCTGGTTTTCCACGGCCCAATCCGCCGCGTTGCGTATCCGCTTTACGCATTTATCTTTTCCCAGCGCCGCCATCACCTCGAAAAGACCGGGGCTCACGGTCCCCCCCGTCAGCGCCACGCGCACAGGCTGGGCCACGTCTTTAAGCTTTAGCGAGCGCTCTTCCACAAACGCCTTGAAAGCGCTTTCGATCGTGTCGTGGTTGGAGAAATCGGCGGCGTCCAACCGGTCGCCAAGCTCGGTCAGAACTGGAGCCACCGGCGGCGTAAGGTTTTTCAACGCCGCGTCCGCGTGGTATTCCACATGTTCCGCGAAGAAATAGGCCATGCCGTCCGCCATCTCCAAAAGGGTCCTGGCGCGCTGGCGGAGCATCGGCAGTATCCGCCCAACTTCATCTCCGGTGGCGGTGATGTTTTTATTCTTTAGAATCTCAACCACCAGCGGCGCGATAACCTCCACAGGCTCCGTCTTTATATACTCCGAGTTGATCCAGGTAAGTTTCTCCTCGTCAAAACACGCGGCGGATTTGCCCACGGCGTCCAGGTCGAAAAGCTGTTTAAGCTCGCTTGGGGTGAAAATCTCCCGGTCGCCATGGCTCCAGCCCAGCCGCACCAGGTAATTGACCACCGCGGCGGGGAGAATCCCTTTGTCCCGGTATTCAAGGACGGACATGGCGCCGTGACGCTTCGAAAGCCTCGCCTTGTCCTTGCCCAATATCATGGAGACGTGGGCGAATTTGGGGATCGGCAAGCCCAGCGCGTTGTATATCACCACCTGGCGCGGCGTGTTGGCAAGGTGGTCGTCCCCCCGGATAACGTGGGTGATCCGCATGTCCGCGTCGTCCACCACCACGCAGAAGTTGTATGTGGGCGTCCCGTCGCCCCGGGCCAGGATCATGTCGTCGAGCTCCTCGTTGTTGAAGGAGACTGTCCCTCGAAGCAAATCGTCAACGATGGTTGCCCCGGTTTGCGGGGTTGAAATCCGTATCACAAACGGCTGGCCGCAATCGGCGGGAATGTTCTTCCCCCGGCACGTCCCGTCATACTTGGGTTTGCGCCCGGCCTTCTGCGCCTCTTCCCGTTTCCTGTCCAGCTCATCTTTCGGGCATACGCAACGGTAAGCCTTGCCCTCGGCCAAAAGCCTGTCCAGGTACTCCTGATATATCGCCTGCCGCTCCGTCTGGCGGAACGGGCCTTCATCGTAATCAATTTCCAGCCACTTCATGGCGGCGATGATCTGGTTGATGGAATCATCGGTTGAACGCTCGCGGTCCGTGTCCTCGATCCTCAGCACGAACTTACCGTTATGGCGGCGGGCGAACAGCCAGTTGAATATCGCCGTGCGCGCCCCGCCTATGTGAAGGTAGCCTGTGGGGCTGGGGGCGAAACGTGTGCGTACCTCCATCACCTAAGGTCCCTTTTTATACCAAGCTCCCGCAGTTGCTTGGGCGAGACTTCCGCCGGAGCTTCCGTGAGCGGGCAGAACGCCTTTTGCGTTTTCGGGAAGGCTATCACGTCCCGGATGGACTCGGAGCCGGTGAGGATGGCGGTGAGCCTGTCCAGCCCGAAGGCGATGCCGCCGTGGGGCGGGGCGCCGAATTCGAGCGCCTCCAGCAAAAATCCGAACTTCCCCTTGGCCTCTTCGTCGCCGATGCCAAGGGCGGAGAACATCCTGTTCTGCACATCCCGGTCGTGTATCCGGATGGAGCCGCCCCCGATTTCCACCCCGTTTAGCGCCAGATCGTACGCCCGGGCGCGGATTTTCAGCGGATCGGACTCGAACAGCGGCAGGTCTTCGACGACCGGCGAGGTGAACGGGTGGTGCATCGCCACATAGCGCTTCTCCTCCTCGTCGTAGTCGAGCAGCGGGAACTCCGTGATCCACACGAACTCGTACCGCTTGTCGTCCATCAGCCCGAGCTTTTTGCCAAGCGAAAGGCGCAGCCGTCCAAGCGCGTCGAGGGCCACTTTTTTCGCGTCGGCCACGAATATCATCAGGTCGCCGGTCCCGGCTTTTGTAAGCCTCTTTATTTCGTCCAGCGTTTCCGGCTTGAAGAATTTCACGATGGGGGACTGGTATCCCTCCGCCGTCACCTTTATCCACGCAAGCCCCTTGGCCCCCAGCGAGATGGCCTCCTGCGTCAGGTCGTCAACTTCCTTGCGCGAGAAGGCCGCGCCCCCTTTCACCGCCAGGCCCCGTATCGTGCCGCCCCCTGCGATGGCGTCGCGGAACACCTTGAACTCGGCTGTCCCCGCCGGGCCGGACACGTCCGCCATCTCAAGCCCGAACCGCACGTCCGGTTTGTCGGAGCCGTATTTGTTCATCGCGTCGTCAAAGGTCATGCGCGGGAACGGCGTCGTCAATTTGGCGCCGTTTGCCGCCTCGAATATTTTTGCGATCAGCCCCTCGCAGATCTCCTGCACCAAAAGCTCGTCCACGAACGACATCTCCATGTCTATCTGGGTGAACTCCGGCTGCCTGTCCGCCCGCAAATCCTCGTCGCGGAAGCATTTTACTATCTGGAAATACCTGTCCATCCCCGCCACCATCAAAAGCTGCTTGAAAAGCTGGGGCGACTGGGGGAGGGCGTAAAAATGACCCGGGTTGAGCCTGCTGGGGGTGAGAAAATCCCGCGCCCCCTCCGGGGTTGAGCGGGTGAGCATCGGCGTTTCCACTTCCACGAATCCATGCCCGTCCAGGTATGTGCGCGTGGCCATGGAAATCCTGTGGCGCAGCGAAAGGTTGGAAAGCAACGGGCCGCGCCGTATGTCCAGATACCTGTATTTGAGGCGCACAGCCTCGCCGGGGGTCTCCTCATCGTCGATGGGGAAGGGCGGGGTCTTGGACGGATTGAGTATCTGCGCGTCGTCGGCGTACACCTCGATTTCGCCGGTGGGCAATTTCTGGTTCACCGTCCCCTCCGGCCGGGCCGAAATTTTTCCCGTCACCCGCAGGATATACTCGGACCGGGCCGTGTGGGCCACCGCATGGGCCTTGGGGGCCGTTTCAGGGTTTAGCGCCACCTGGGTCACGCCATACCTGTCCCACAGATCAATGAACACAAGGCCGCCGTGGTCACGCCTGCGGCGGACCCATCCGGTCAATGTCACTGTCCTGCCGATATCGGCCTGGCGAAGCTCCCCGCAGTTGTGCGACCTGCGGACGCTGGAATTATCTGGCATCACACGCTCCAATTTTCACGAAAGGCTGGAATTATAACATAGTATCAAAGGGTGGTTTGCAGCATTGGAGGACGCCGGGCGTTCCAGCAAATCACGCCGTGGCGGCGTGGGAGTGCAGGGGGGCTTCAGGAAGCCAAACCGAGAAGGTTGTTCCCTTTTCCGGCTCTGCTCTCACGGTGATCTTTCCTCCGTGGCTCTCCACGATCTTGCTCGCCGTGGGCAGCCCAAGTCCCGTCCCCCGGCTTTTCGTCGTGTAGAACGGCTCGAATATTTTGTCTAGCTGGTCGGGGGGGATGCCGCCTCCGTTGTCCTCCACGGTGATGATTATATAAGGGCCGGAGGCCGATCCTGTTTCTATCGGCTTGCGCGGCGGGCCGCCTTGCGCCCGGGCCGCCTTGACCATAAGTTCCCCCCCGTTTTCCATGGCGTCAATGGCGTTGACGCAAAGGTTCCAGATCACCTGGCGGAACTGCTCCGGGTCCACGTTGGCGAAAAGCCCGGGCTCGATATCGCGATGGCATTCGATCCGCCCTTGCACCCTCGGGTCGGCCAGCAGGAGCGTGGCCATCTCCTTTAGCAGCTCGCCTACGTCCACGACCTGCGGCTTTAACTTCGGCGGCGAGGCGTATTGGAGGAACTGGTTTATGATGCCGTTCAGCCGGTCCGCTTCCCTCATTATGATGTTCACAAGCCGCCTGCCGCCGTATCCCAGCACCGGCTCCAGGTCCGCGGAGAGCATCTGGATGGAGCCTGAAAGCGAAGCGAGCGGATTGCGGATCTCGTGGGCGATGCCCGCGGCCACGCGCCCGATGGCGGCCATCCGTTCGGCGTTGGCCACCTGCCGTTCCATCATCTTGTGGCCGGTGACGTCCTGGAACACGATGACAAATCCCTGCGTCTCGCCCCCGGCGATGAACTCGCTGGCGTTTATGGTGAGGTGCTTTTCTCCGCCGGAGACCTTGCTTATGAACGACCAGTCGAAAGGGGCCTGGTAGTCCCGCGCCTTTTCCGGATTCATAAGCAGCGACGTGAGCGCCGGAAGGCCGATGATATGGTCGAGCCTTTTGTGGCGGATTTCTTCCGGCCCAAGTTCGAGTATCCGTTCGGCGGCCGGATTGTGGGACAGGGTGGTCAGCCCCATGTCCACGGCGATAAATCCGCTTCCCATGTTCTCGATGACGTTTTCGTGAAAGGCCTTGAGCAGCGTGAAGTCCCGGCTCTGCTTGATGAGCTGCTGGTCGGACTTGCTCAAAAGCCCGGTCAGGTACGCGCTCAGGTACGCCACAAGGTAGAAGACGGTGATGTTCATCACCGCCTTCATGAAGATGTATCCAGGATTCACTTCCTCGTAGATCGGGGGAAATAAATGGTACGGGTGGGTTATTTCGAAGAACTCCAGGTCCAGGATCAGTCCGTACGCCACAGAGGCGGCGGAGGCTATGACGTATGTCCTCCCCTTCGACAGGAAAATCGCCCCGCCGATTATCACGAAGATATACAGGAACGAGAAGGGGCTGTCCGCCCCTCCGGTAAAGTGGATGACGCCGGTGATGATGGCCACGTCCACAAGGAACTGGGCGAGGATAAAGCGCCCCACGTTTTTCACGCGCCGCGCGAAGATGGAATAGATTATCGAGACCAGGTAGGCCGCCGCCATGGGAAGCAGCGTGCGGGTGGCCATCAGAAGCGAGCCGTATTTGGCCTGGTAGAACACCACCAGCCCCATGAAGAACGAGATCACCGCCAGCCTTGCCGCCAGCAGGACATTTACTCCCGCCTGGCCCCGTCCATGGTTGGCGGATACAGCCTGATCCGGATTCGCGTCCCGCATTTATGGGTCCATCCGCCCCCGGCGGACCCCGCCGCCCGGCGGCGGGGCCTGTAAGAGGGGCCTCCTATCCAACCACTTCGCCCATCTTGAATATTGGCATGTACATGGCGATGACCACGAAGCCCACCACGATGCCCAGGAACACCATGAGCATCGGTTCGAGCATGGAGGTGAGCCCCTCCACCGCCGTGTCCACCTCTTCGTCGTAGAAGTCCGCGATCTTGTTCATCATCGCGTCCAGGGCGCCGGTCTGCTCGCCCACTTCGATCATTTGCACCACCATCGGCGGGAACACCCCCTGCTCCTTTAGCGGCTCGGCGAGCCCCTTGCCCTGTTTGATGTCGTCTATTATGTTGAGCACCGCCATCTCGATCACCTTCTGGCCGGCCGTCTTCGCGGTTATGTTCAGCCCCTCTATGATCGGCACGCCGGATGATATGAGCGTGCCCATGGTGCGGGTGAACTTGGCCACGGCCACTTTCTGTATCAGGTTGCCGATGACCGGCAGCTTTATGAAAAGCCGGTCTGTGTAAAGCTTGCCTTTGTCGTTTTTCCTGATGTAGATGAACGCCGTGATAATGCCGGCTGGAATAAAGCCCACGGCGTACCAGTATGTGATGACGAAGTCCGAGGCGACGATCACTATCTGTGTGGGCATCGGAAGCTTCCCGCCGAAGTCGGAGAACATCTTGCCGAACATCGGGATGACGAACACCAGCAGGAACACCACCACGGTTATGGCCACCGTGACGATGATTGACGGGTACACCAGCGCCGCCTTGATCTTCCCTTTCAGGGCCATCGCCTTTTCCATATAGGCGGCCAGCCGGTCCAGTATCTTGTCGAGGATACCGCCCACCTCCCCGGCCTCTATCATGTTGGTGAACAGCTCGTCGAAGGTCTTCGGGTGCTTGCGAAGCGCGTCCGCGAATGTCTCGCCGGACTCGACCTTGGCCTTGATGTCCAAAATCATCCTGGCGAATCCCTTGTTGTCCACCGAGTTGCCGAGGATCGACAGGCACTGCACCAGCGGCAGGCCCGCGCTTATCATGGTGGCGAACTGGCGGGTGAAGATGACTATGTCCTTGACCTTCGGCCCGCTGGAAAAAAGGGCGATTTCCTTCCCCTTGGCCTTGATGGACTTAAGCTTGATCTTCTGCTTGGCGAGCATCGCCTTGGCCGCTTCGAGGTTTTCCGCCTCCACCTCGCCGGTCTGCGTACCGACCTTGGTCTCAAACTTGTACTGGAATACAGGCATCTTCCTTTTTCCTTATGGATCGTCCCGGTTCTATCGCCGCAAGGGTCATTCCTTGCCGGTCTCCACCATCGCCTTCTTGAACGCCCTGTAGAACGTCTCGTTGTCGTTGTACGCCTTCTTGAATATCAGCTCCAGGTTGGAGAAGTCCGCCTCGTTGACCACGATGTTGACGCTTTTCGCGAACGCCATCAAGGCGTCAAGCGTCTTGAAGTTCTTTCCTATGAGCGCCACGAACATGTGCCGCCTCAAGTCCATGGTCAAAGGCTCGATGTACTTGAGCACCGGGTTGTTGGCCGGGTCCTGCCCGCCGAAACGCTCGTTGACGATTATGAACTCGTACTTGTTGAACTGGAGCTTGCGCAGCGCCTCGTCCGCGGTCTTCACCGCCGTTACGAGGTAGTTCATCTTTTTGAGCACAAGCGTGAGCCTCTCCGCGTTTTCCGTGTCGGCCAGAAGGGTCCGGGCCGTCCCTTCTTCGAGGATGTCCATCTCGTCCTCGAACGCGTCGGATAGCTCCGGGATGCCCCCGCCGCCCCCGCCGAAGTTGGCGATGGGCACATTCTGCGTCTCGTCGAGGTGGAATGTGGACGGTGTCGATTCCGGAACGCCCCCCAGGTCCGGAAGGCCCCCGGCGCCTGCGCCTGCGCTTCCTTCCTCCAGCTCGCGCCGGGTGGTTATCAGGTTCTTGCAGAACGGGCAGTTGAACTTGACGGTCTTGCCCGGCGGCAGCTTGTCGTCCTGGATGTTTATCCCTTTTTGGCAGGATGGGCATGTCACTTTCATATCAAATCACCTCTTCTTCTTGCGCATCACGCCCATGGCGTCTTTTTCATAGTCCTCGTCCATGGCAAGGCTGTCTATGTCCGTGGTGGCTTGGCCGCGCTTGCTCTTTAGCATGTCTATGTTCCGGCCCACTATCGGCTTGCGGGATGCGTAGGCCATGGCCGTCTCCTCGGTGATCTGCCCCTGGGCGTAAAGGTCGGTTATGCTCTTGTCGAAAGTCTGCCAGCCGAATGGCTCCGCCGCCGTGATGATGTCGTAGAAAGTCTTCCCTTCGGACTCTCCGTTGAGGATGGAGTCCTTCACGCGCAGGTTGCTCCCCATGACTTCAAACGCCGCCACGCGCCCCCCGCCAGCCTTGGGCAGCAGCCGTTGGCACACGATCCAGCGGATAGTCTCCGCCAGGCGGATGCGGATGAGCTTTTCCTCCTCAAGGTCGAACATGCCCACGATGCGGTTTATCGTCTGCCCGGCGTCCACCGTGTGCAGGGTGCTCATCACAAGGTGCCCGGTCTCCGCGGCGGACATGCCGATCTCCACCGTCTCCCGGTCGCGCATTTCGCCCACCAGGATCACTTTGGGCGCCTGGCGCAGCGCGGCGCGAAGCCCGCTGGCGAACGCGTCGAAGTCCTTGCCCAGTTCGCGCTGGTTGAACGTGGCCTTCTTGTGCGGATGCATGAACTCCACAGGGTCCTCCAGCGTGACCACGTGGATCGACTTTTTCACGTTGATAACGTCTAGCATCGCGGCCAGCGACGTGGTCTTGCCGGATCCCGTGGCCCCCGTCACCAGCACCAGGCCGTTTTTCTCCTCCGATATCTTGTGGAAGATAGCTGGGAGCTTAAGGTCGTCTATCGAAGGGATTATCGTCTCCAGTTTCCTGAGCACCAGCGAGTATGTGTTGCGCTGGGAAAATATGTTCACGCGGAACCGGGCCAGGTCCCCCACGAAATACGATGTGTCCGCCGAGCCGTTCACCAGCAGGTTTTTCAAAAGCCTGTGGTCGGAGCCGATGATGTTCAGCGCGATCATCTCTGTCTGGTACGGGGTGAGTTTCCAGATGGGAGGCTTGGTCTCCACGTCCACGAGCACGCCGGAGGACTCCACCTGCAGCGCCTTGCCCACGGTGATGTTCAGGTCCGAGACGTTGTCATGGCTTTTGAGCATCGTCTCTAGTACGTGGTCCAGTTCGGCTCGTCTCATTTGCTAACCTCTTCTAAACCCCTAGTATGCCAGCGGCATGTGATTCCCGCTCCCGCCAAATGTCCAGCAGTCCGCGTTTTTTTCACCCCTTTTAACACCCTGGAGGCGGGCTCCCCGCCAACAAGTTTAAATTATATATAAATTGGCGGGTAAATAGACAAGAAAAAACAAGGGAATAAGTAAAAAGTGAAGGTGAGTGGCGCCCCCTGATTTTTACGCTGTTTTGGCGTTCTGCCGCCTATGCCCTTCCCCGGGGCCGCCGGTCCTTGGGTTTGATGGCGTTGCGGTCGCGGATGCGCTCCACGCTGATCACCCCCGCCTGGCGCATCAGCGCGCTCATGATCTTGCGAAGGTGCGAAAGGTCGTGGATGCCGATGGTGAGGTATATCCGGCCCCTGTTGTCCGGGCTGGTCTGTATGTTCGCCTCGCTGATGTTCGATCCGTTGTCGGCTATCACTGCCGAAACGTTGGCCAGCATGCCCGGCTTGTCCTCGGTCACCACCGATATCATCACCGAATGGGTGGACACCGTTTTCACGTCCCACTCCACCTCCACGCAGCGCTCAGAGTCCAGCCCCAGGTTTATTGCGTTGGGGCAGTCCGCCGTGTGCACCACAAGGCCCCGCCCCCGGGAGATGAAACCTTTGATCGCGTCTCCCGGCACGGGGTTGCAGCATTGGGCGAACTTGATGAGAACGTCGTCCATTTCCTGTATCCGCACTCCGGTGAAGCGCGCCGGGCGCGCCGGGGCTTTTTCCTCTATCTTTTTGAGGGCTCCCGCGTCCGCCTTGCGCTCCCTTTCGAGAAGCGCCTCTTTCGGGAGGATCTTCAGCAGCACATGGGAAAGCTTCAGGCTGCCAAGCCCGATGGCGATAAGCATGCTCTCCAGGGACATGTATCCCACCGACTGCGCCGCGGGAAGAAGGTAAATTTCCTCCATGTAAGTCTGCGGCGAAAGGCCGTACCCGGCGATTTCCTTCTCCAGAAGCTCGCGGCCCAGGGCCAGGGCGCGCTGCTTTTCCACCTGCTTTAAGTACGCGCTTATTTTCGTGCGGGCCTTGGAGGTCTTCACGAACTTCAGCCAGTCGCGCGAGGGGTGCTGCTGGACGCTTGTGAGGATTTCCACTATGTCGCCGTTCCTGAGCTCGTAGCGCAGCGGGGCGAGCTTGCCGTTTATCTTCGCGCCGATGCAATGGTTCCCCACGTCGGTGTGGATGGCGTACGCGAAGTCTATCGGCGTGGCGCCGCGCGGGAACGGGCGCACTTCCTGCTTGGGGGTGAACACGTAAACTTCGTCCGGAAAAAGGTCTATCTTCACCTTTTCCAGGAATTCCCGGGGGTCGGAAACGTCCTGCTGCCATTCGAGCAGCCGGCGCAGCCATACTATCTGGTCGTCCCCCTTTTTCTCCTTGCCGCCCCCTTCCTTGTAGCGCCAGTGGGCGGCGATCCCCTCCTCGCACACCGAGTTCATGCGCCGGGAGCGTATCTGGATTTCCACAGGCTTGCCCCCGGGGCCGAGCACCGTTGTGTGCAGGCTCTGGTACATGTTCGCCTTGGGCAGGGCGATATAGTCCTTCAGTTTGCCGGGGATCGGCTTGAACATCCCGTGGATCACCCCCAGCACGGTGTAGCAGTCATCATCGGCGTTGGTTATCACCCTCACCCCCAAAAGGTCATAGACTTCGTCAAGGGGGATTTTCTGGCGCCGCATCTTGGCGAAAATGGAATAGTAATGCTTGGGCCGCCCCTTCACCTCCACGGTTATCCCATCGGTGGCGAGTTTTGCGGTGAGTTCTGAGACCAGGTTTGCGATATATTTTTCCCGCTCCGCCTCCACCGCCTCCACGTGGTGCTTTATCTCGTTGAACTCCCTGGGCCAGATATACTTGAAGCTGTCGTTCTCCAGTTCCGATTTTATCCAGCCGATGCCGAGCCGGTTTGCCAACGGGGCGTAGATGTCCAGTGTCTCCTGGGCTATTTTGCGCTGTTTTTCGGGCTTTAAGTAGTCCAGCGTGCGCATGTTATGCAGCCGGTCGGCAAGTTTTATCAGGATCACCCGGATGTCCTTGCTCATGGCCAGGATCATCTTGCGCATGTTCTCCGCCTGGCGCTCTTCCTTGTCCATGGCGGCGGACTCTATCTGCGAAATCTTCGTCACCCCGTCCACAAGGCTTAGAACCTCGTCGTTGAAAAGGCTTCTTATCTCGTCGGGGGAGGCGAAGGTGTCCTCCACGGTGTCGTGGAGCAGCCCAACGGTGACGGCCACGTGGTCGAGCTTCATTTTGGAGAGGATATACGCCACTTCCAGGGGGTGGTTTAGGTACGGTTCGCCGGAAACGCGCTTTTGCCCCTTGTGGCACCTGGCGGCGAAGGCATAGGCCCGCCACACCATCTCCAGATCGGCGTCCGGGATGTTCTTTCGAAGCTCTTCAATGATGAATTCAGGACGTATCAAAGCCTAAAACCCACCCTGCAAGTTCTATCTGGACAATAATACCACATTTTTCATGTGGTTACAGTCGGACGGTGGTTGTAAACGTGGTTCTGGAGGGATAATCACGTGGAGATGACCGTCAGCGCCAACAACCTCCAATATTCTGATATAATAAGCGCTTATGAAAACCGGAACTTATTTTGCCGTCATCGTGGCGCTGGCCGCCGCACTGGCGTCCAACTCGCTTCCTGCCAACGCGCAGAGCATTTATAAATGGGTGGACGAGCAGGGTGTCACCCATTTTGGGAACGATCCATACAAAGCCCCCAAGACCGCCACCAAGGAAAAGGCCGTTTACAACGGAGATGTCCCCGAAGCCGAGGAGGCCCCTGCCGCGGAAACAAAGCCTCAGGAGCCAGCCGCCAATGGCGCAAAAGACCGGGCCAAGGGGGGGCTTGAAGTGGTGGGCAACGCCATCGAAATACTCAACTCCGAGACAGGCCTTGCCATCGTAAAGGCTTCGGTGAAAAACAATTTCGACTACCCGGTGGAGGGTGTGCGGCTGGACGTGGTGATCTATCAGCCCGACGGAGCGAAGCTCGAACCCCTTTCCATCCCTTACGAAGGGGGAGCGCCGAAGGGCAAACTGAAGGCGGCGGAGATTGGCGCGATTGAGCGGGAAATAAACATGCGGCCGGAGGACGTGGCCGGTTACGAGTTTCAGGTGGTGTGGGCGTTTTTTGAAAGCACTGGAAAACCGGCCGAAGGGCAGTCCGGAGACAATGTGTTCCACAAAGTAGTCCCCAAAGGGAAAAAAGGGGAGCCCGCCCCGGCGGCCGAAGCCGGAAAACCGGGGGAGCAGAAAACTCCACCCAAGACCGAGCAGGCCAAGGAAGAGAAAAAAGAGCCGTCCCGGCTGCTTAAACGCATCCTTGAAAAACGGCAGAAAGACGCGGAGGCGGCCAAGGCCGCCAAACCTTCCGAATAAACGCCGCCAATGGCAAAGTCCTCCCTTGTTTACATCTGCCAGTCATGCGGGCATCAAAGCGGCAAATGGCTGGGTAAATGCCCCTCATGCAACCAGTGGGACACGTTTAGCGAGGAACGCCCCGTCCAGTCCACCGGCACACACGCCCATCGCCGGTGGGTAGATTCGGGCGCCAACGATCCCATCCCCATATCCGCCGTGGAAAACGACGAGGGGGACAGGTTCCCCACAGGCATAGGCGAGCTGGACCGGGTGCTCGGCGGCGGCATCGTCACAGGCTCGCTCTCTTTGGTCGGCGGTGATCCGGGGATCGGAAAGTCCACGCTTCTGTTACAGGTGGCCGGGGCCATATCGAAGATCGCGCCTGTGCTGTACGTTTCAGGCGAGGAGTCCCCGGCGCAGATACGGATGCGGGGCGAACGGCTGGGGTGCATATCCGAAAACCTGTTCATCCTGCCGGAGACGCAGGTGGAGGAGATCGAACGGCGCGTGTCCAACCTGCGCCCGTCGCTTGTGATTGTGGACTCCATACAGACCATATATACCGACCAGATACCCTCCGCCCCCGGCACCGTGGGGCAGGTGCGCGAAGCGGCCGGGAGGCTTTTGGCGCTGTGCAAGAAAAGCGGCATTCCGATGTTTTTGATCGGCCACGTCACAAAGGACGGCGCCATAGCCGGACCAAGATTGTTGGAGCACATGGTGGACACGGTGCTTTATTTCGAGGGGGAGAAAGGAAGCCCGTTCCGCATATTGCGCGGGGTGAAAAACCGTTTTGGCTCCACCAACGAGATCGGCGTGTTCGAGATGAAAAGCCAGGGGCTCATGGAGATCGCCAATCCGTCGGAGATATTCATATCCGACAAGCCCGGCGCGGTCTCCGGCAGCGTGGTGGTGGCGTGCGTGAACGGCACGCGGCCGCTGCTTGTGGAGATACAGGCGCTTGTCACCTCCACCAATTACCCGGCGCCGCGCAGGACGTGCGTGGGGGTGGACCCGAACCGGGTGGCGATATTGATTGCGATAATAGAGAAACGGGCCGGATACCACATCATGGGGGAGGACGTGTTCGTAAACCTTGCCGGCGGTGTGCGCATAGAGGAGCCCGCGGTGGACCTGGGGGTGATAACCTCGATAGTCTCAAGTTTCCGGGACGTGGCGGTGGACTCCCGCACGGTGGTGATAGGGGAGGTGGGGCTTGGCGGCGAGATACGCGCAGTGCCGATGATAGAACAGCGTGTGGTGGAAGCGGCCAAGCTCGGCTTTGACCGCGCGATAATACCTAAGACCCGCGTCAGCATCTCCGCCCCCGGGAAGATGGAACTTGCGGCGGTGGAGACAGTGAGCGAAGCGCTGGACCTTGCGGTGGGGTGAGGGGGGATAGAAGGGGCTGTCTAAAGTGTCATTGGGACACTATCCTTGCTACCCCGTGGTCGCTGACCACGGCATTATTGCGCCGCTGTCCATGGGTGTCCTTCACCACTCCCTTGAGGGGAGGGGGCTTCGGGGAGGGGGCAAACGATTTTTCATCTATATGTCACCCCGAGCCTGTCGAGGGGCGAATAACCCTCTTCGGGAGCGCGGGCATCTTCGTATACGGCGGCATGAGAGTCCGGGGTGACAGCGTTCGTTTCGTGTGTTTTACCTTTTGGGCAACAGCCCGGCCCGACCACGGTTCTCCTCGCTTTAGGAATCCGTGGTCAGCGACCACGGGGAAGCAGAAAATCATTTTCGACAATGGGTTTTTTCCTTTGGGAGCGCGGGCATCTTGCCCGCAATCGGTATGGCGCGGCTCAATACCGCGATATACCGAAAAAGAACTATGGCGTTTCGTTACCGATGTTTTATTGGGCGCGGTTTTTCCTTCTGAACGCCGCCATCGAAGCGGCATTGCCGCAGCCAGGATGATTATTCTAACGCTCGCCGGAGTGTTGTAGCCCGAAGGGCGGTCACCCCGGCGTCCTTTAAGCATGACGCAAGAAGTCCGGGGTGACGCGCTTGTTCGCTTAAACACCCCGGATAGCACCCAAAGGAGTCGCCAGCGCTCCGGGGGGGCAGCTTAACGCCTAAAACCTCCTGTAAACATCCTTGCGGTGAGCGGTGTGGACTATAAAAATGGTCATTCCACTATTTCATAAAGAATCCTGTAATCACCGGTCCTGACGCGCCAGAGGTTTTCGGCCCCGGCGATTTTTTCGCAACCGGGTGGGCGCGGATTTGATTCAAGCGATTCTATCTTTTTGATGATCCTGGACTGGATTTCATTCGGTAATTTCTTGATCGCCCGCTGGGCCGGCGGCCTCAAGACCACCGTATATGGCATCAGTCGAGGCCCAACTGTTTTTTGAACCGGGCCAGCGTCACTCCTCCCTTTTCTTTTTTTGCCTTCCTCGCAATTCTCAGGTCGGCCCGGTCTTCCTCAACACGCCGTATTTTTCTCAGCAGCTTGAGTTCTTCCATGGAAATAATCGCGCCTATGTTTTTGCCGTCCACGGAGATCACGACAGGCTTTTTCCCGGCGGAGGCTTTTTTCAGCAGAGCGTTCAATTCCATTTTCCTGTATCCAATTTGATATTGACGCAGTCCAACGTCATTTTGCATCAAAGCGCCGATTCCGGCAAGATGCGTTGATTGCCCCGGCTGACCACTGTCTAATGCGGCAATCGCCTGCGTGTCGCCGATGCTACGAGGATGTCAACTCCCCGGCAACGGCGGCGGGGTCTGGGCGAGCAGTCCCATAAGCTCCGCCACCTGCCCCGCGGGGGCCCAGTTTGCCATCCCTTGTTTCCACACCAGCGTTTCAGCGTTCAACTGGCCTGCCTTCACGTATTCGGCCAGCGCCGCCATGTCAAACGGCCCGGCCTGTTTGCCGCCAAGGCCCAGGTAAAATGCCGCCGCCGCGCCTGGCAACGGGGGAGGCGCCGTCCCTCCCTGCATTCCGGGCAGGCCGCCCGCCTGGGTCATCTGGTTCATCATGGCAAACCCCATCCCCACACCGGCCCCCGCCGCCGCAAGACCCCCGGGATTTTTCGCCGCGTCGGGTATGGAGCTTGCCGTCTGGTATTGGGTGAAGGTTTTCATGTCCCCCACGGCGCGCATGGCGCCCGCCTTGTCTATGGCCGCCTCCACTTCCTCGGGCAGCCCGATGTCCTGCACCTGCACTTCCGTCACCTCCAGCCCGAATCCCTCGAAGCCGGGGGCGATTTTATCTTTCAGTATCCCGCCGAGGGTCACCACCTTGCTTTCAAGGTCGAGCACCGGCACTCCCATCTCCGGCATCACTTCCTTTATCCGAAGCCCGATCTTGCCGCGCAGGTTGTCCTCTATCGCCTCGGTGGTGAAATTGCCGTCCGTCCCCACTATCTCCCGGATGAATATGGCGGGGTTCTTCACCTTTATCGAATATATCCCGAAGGCGGTGACGCGCACCGCGCCAAATTCCCTGTCCCTCATGGTGCACGGGCCCGGCGTCCCCCACTTAAGGGAGGTGAACTGCCGCGTGGAGCAGAAATAGACCTCCGCCTTGAACGGGCTGTGGAAACCGTATTTCCACCCCTTGAGGGTGGATAGGATCGGCAGGTTTTCCGTGGCCAGTGTGTACATCCCCGGATAGAACACGTCCGCGATCTTTCCCTGGTCTATGAACACCGCCGCCTGCCCCTCGCGCACCACAAGCTTGGCGTTGTACTTTATTTCGTTGTCCAGCCGCTCAAACCTGTGGACCAGCGTGTTGCCTGTGTCGTCTATCCATTCGACGATATCAATGAATTCGCCGCGGATTTTGTCGAAAAGGGCCATGGCATTTCCCCCCCAAGCGAGTTTTTAAAGACCACGCGGGCGCTTTTGACCCGCCGTTCACGTCTTTACAAGAAACCTGCCGATACTTCGCTCAACGATACCAGAAGGGGAGGGCGCGTTCAATCGGTTTTGGAGGAGCGCCATACCTCGTATGACAACCGCGATCTTTCGGTTTGATTCCATGTGTACCGGCTATAATAAGGTTGAAAAATTAACTTGAAATATCCGCCGGATTGCTATAATTTGTCACCTCCGTTGAAAAAGGTGTATTTGACAGAGTGAATTGTATGATGTGGCTTCAATCCAGTGTAATAACCTTGCCGTTGCAGGCCTTGCCAGTTGTTTCGGGTCCACGGGAAACGAAACATCGTGTTACACAATCATTTCCTGGCCTTATAACCGCTGACGGTCTATAACTATGGTCGCAATACTTGGGATAATCGGTGTTTTCGTGGCGGTCATCGGGGGCTACCTGATGGAGCACGGAAACCTTGCGCTTCTGCTCCAGCCCGCCGAGCTTGTGATAATCGGCGGGGCGGCGGCTGGCGCCATGTTCATAGCCTCGCCGATGAGCGTGATCAAGGCGGTGATGGGGGGATTGAAGAACGTTTTTGGCGGGAAGACCCATTCCAAGAAGGATTACATACAGCTTTTGCAGCTATTGAACGAGTTCTTCCAGAAAATCCGCAAGGACGGGCTGGCCTCCATCGAGTCGCACATAGAAAAGCCCCAGAGCAGCGATATATTCAGGAAATACCCCATCATCCTGCACGACCATCACGCGCTGTATTTCATCACCGACACTTTCCGGGTGGTCACCACAACGAAGATCGCCTCTGGCAAGCTTTCGCAGCTATTGGACACGGAACTGGACACGCATCACGACGAGATGATGGTGTCGGCCAACAGCGTCACCTTCGTGGCCGATTCGCTGCCGGGGCTTGGGATCGTGGCGGCGGTGCTCGGCGTGGTGATCACAATGCAGAAGATGAGCGAGCCTCCGGAGGTGTTGGGCCACAGCATAGGCGCGGCCCTTGTGGGCACGTTCCTTGGCATCCTTATGAGCTACGGGTTCGTCGGCCCCATGGCCAAGAAGCTGGAGCATCTGGCGGCGGCCGAGGGGCAGTTCCTGCGGGTGATTAAAGAGACGATGGTGGCCTTCGTCGGCGGCGAACCGGCCCAGATAGCCATCGAGTTTGGCCGCCGCGTCATCCCTTCCAACGTAAAGCCCACTTTCGCGGAGCTCGAAGAAGTCCTGCGCAAGATGAAGGACGCAAAGTAAGAAGCTTTTCAAGCCATCCCCCGTTGCGCATGTCGCGGCGCAACTGATTCTCCAAAGCCGTTTTCCCTGATCAGCCAGGCGTCACTTTCC
The DNA here is from genome assembly GCA_016235255.1 of Nitrospinota bacterium. Taxonomy (NCBI): domain Bacteria; kingdom Pseudomonadati; phylum Nitrospinota; species Nitrospinota bacterium. Next base: position 18,007 of record JACRLM010000014.1, read on the forward strand.
AGCCGCCAAACGCTCTTGCTTAAAATATTTGCTTGACAAAAATAAGAAAAAATATGAATACTTGCATGGTCTGATACTAGATGAACAATAGTATTGTAATTTAGTAAGTGCGCCGCCCGGCCGGGGCGGTTCCCATGGATATGGCACGCTCGGAGGGTCAATAAACAGATCATGGCGAAGGGCCTTATTTTTGTCCCCAGGGTGGATGACCGCTATTACACGGCGGACGCGCGGCTGTTGTCCGGAATTTTGCCCTGGCTGGGCCCGGAATATGTGCGCCTGTACGCCCAGGTAAAGGGTGGGCACGATGTGCGGGTGATCTATGATGACGTGGACCCCGGGGTTGACATCTACTCCATGGTGGCGCAGGCCCCGCCCGATACCCTGATCGGCATAAGCGTCACCTCCCTTTCATACGGCGCCGCCGCGCGCATCATGAACATCGCCCGCGCCCGGGAGATGCGGGTGGTGTTGGGAGGCCCGCACATACGCTCCGCCTGGCGGATGATATTGGAGCGCAGGCCATACGCGCTGTGCGTCACTTCATCGGGGGAGGAGGCGTTCCTGGCGCTGCTCAACGATGAACCGCTCGATAAGGCGCCCGGCCTTGCCTTCGTTGGGCCGGGAGGAATTAGGCAAAATCCCGGCGCCAACGTCCAGTATGAAGAACTGCCCATGATCAACACAACAATAGATTATGAGCCTTTCTTCAAAAGATGGGACGCCGCCAGCGGCTCTCTTTACCAGAACGGCGGAAGCCGCGGGGTGAGCATAAGGGGTGTTAAGGGGTGCGCCAAGACGAAGCAATGCGCGTTCTGCTCGGTGGAGCGTATGGAGTCGTATGACCCTGTGGTGCGCGCCAGGCAGATATTCATGGAGCGCATGGACGCCGCCGGGCGTTTCGGCGAATCGGTCTTTATCAGGGAGTGCAGCGACGACCTTCCGAACACCGAATGCCTGGAGGAGCTGGGCCGGCTCGCCCAAACCGGGCATGACTCGCCGGTGTACGTGTACGCCAGGATCGCCCCGGTGCTAAAGAAGGCGGAACTTGTGAGAAAGGCGGGGTACACGCACTTACTGCTGGGGCTTGAATCTTTCAGCGGCGCGTCATACGACGTGATGGGCAAACCCGCCAAATCCTTCCATCAGCTAAAGGCGCTGCTGGAAAAGACCCGGTCGTCGGGCATGTTTTTTTACATATCCGGAATTCTTGGCTGGCCCGGCGAATCGGTGGAAACTCTGGAGATGGCGCGAAGGAACATCGAGGAGTTGCTCAAGTACGATCATATAAAGGGGATTGCCATAGGGTGTCTTTTACTGTATCCGGACACGGAATTTTACTTGAAGTTGATGCAAGAGCCTGGAATGGCGCAAAAACATCTTGGGCGCAGCGAGGTTTTGGACTATAGCGAGCTGTTCTCCGACTGGCTGGCCCGCTTTTCGGACGGCCTGAAGCTGGACGCCATCGAGTCCATTTTAGGCGGCATATGCTCGATGGACCCGCGGATCAACTATATATCGGGATTTGTGCGGTAGTAATTTTCACAAGGAGCGGCCCACATGCCTGACGCGTTGATTGTCATTCCGAGAGTGGACAAACGGCACAGCACGCCGGGCATCGTGGCGTTGTCCTCCATCCTGCCGGTGATCGGCGTGGAATATATCAAGCTGTACGCGCGGGAAAAGGGGAAGCGCGAAATCAGGGTGTTCTACGAGGACCTGGAGGAAAAGGAAACAATATATGAATTGATAGACAAGGCCGGCGGGGAAACGGTCATCGGGGTGCATATCACCTCGCTGTCGTACGAAAACTCCGTGCGGATCATGGAGTACGCCCACGCAAGAGGTCTTCGGGTTGTGGTGGGGGGGCCGCACGCCCAGATAAGCTGGAAGCTGATCCTGCAATACCGCCCTTACGCCATATGCGTCCCCTCCTATGGGGAAGTGGCCATGCTCGCGCTCATCGAGGGCAAGCCCCTTTCGGACGTGCCGGGAATCATCTATCTGGAGAATGGCGCGATCCATAAAAATCCGGCGGAGCCGGTCAATTATGAGGAACTGCCGTTGATAAACGGGCTTATAGACCACGAGCCGTTCTTCCGCAAGTGGCAGGGGGCGAAAAAGATATACAAGCAGAACGATTCCAGGGGATACGTGAGCGTGAGGGGGATCAAGGGATGCGCCAAGCCCAAGCCGTGCACGTTCTGCACCGTTGAAAGGATGGAGACGTACGATCCGGTGAAAAGGGCCGAGCGCATTTCGGCGGAGCGATTTGACGCCACGGCGCGGTTCGGCGGCAACATCTTCATTCGCGAATGCAACGACGACCTGCCCAACAGGGAATGCCTGCTCGCGCTCAAGGCCCTCACCCCCGCCGACTACAAAACACCCATCTACAATAACGCGAGGATAAACGAACTTCTGCGGGACGGCCTGCCGGAGCTTGTGCGGGGCGCGGGGTACACCGACCTGCTATTGGGGCTCGAATCGCTTTCCGAGCCGGGATTAAAGTACACCGGCAAATCGCTCAACTCCCTGCGGGACCTGCACAGGCTGCTCAAGAAGACCGAGTCCACCGGGCTGAATTTTTACATATCCTGCATCATGGGGTGGCCGGGGGAGACCCGTGAAACATACTCGCAAATAGAGCGGAACATCGAGGCGCTGCTTGAGTACAAGCATGTGGTAAGCGTTGGGCTGGGGTTCCTGATACTTTACCCGTACACGCACCTGTTCAACCTTCTCATGGACGATCCTGTTTACGGCAGAAAGCATTTCGGCAGGCCGGACGCCGACATCCTGGACTATTTCGGGCTGTTCTCCGACTGGTTAAACAAGTTCGCAAACGGGCTTAGCTACGATTTCCTGGACGATTTCATGCAAAACATGACGGCAAGGCACAAGCAGGTGATCTACCTGTCCGGCTTTGCCGTATGACGCCGCGGGGATAGGATGAATATGCTGATTTATATTGCGCAGCTGACCCACCGGTCCAACGGGGTGAACCAGAACCGCAGCTTCCCACTCGCCGCCGGCTGCCTGGCGGAGGCGCTGGCGCAGGAATTCGACGCGCAGATCAAGGTCAGGATATTCAAGGACCCGGCCGGACTGTCGGCATGCGTCAAAAGCGAACCGCCCGATGCGCTGATGCTTTCCAACTATCTTTGGAACGAGCGGCTTTCTCTGGCCTTCGCCGCCAAGGCGCGCCGTAATTATCCGGACATGCTCATAGTCATGGGCGGTCCAAACTTAAGCAATGACCGGGTGGCGCTCATCGGGTTTCTGAAGGCAAACAGCTTCATCGACAAAATAGTTCTGCATGAAGGGGAACTGGCCGCCGTTGCGATCGTAAAAAAATTTCTGGAAACAAAGGACAGGTTTGCGGTCCGCCGGGAGCGTATCCCCAGCGCAATCAGTCTTGTTGGCGATAAGGTGATTGACGGAATTTGGGACACGGAAAACGAGACCGCCGACGCAAAACCGGGTGAAACCGGCGGCGCCACATTGGACGATATACCATCCCCGTACCTTTCCGGCAGGTTCGACCGGTTTTTCACGGACGGGGAGCATCCGCTGATAGAGACCGCGCGCGGCTGCCCTTTCCAGTGCGCGTATTGCCAGCAGGGGCGCAGGAACAACAAGCGGGTGAGACATTACAGCCATGAGCGCGTCCGCGCGGAGGTGATGTACATCTCCCGGAAAATCCGGGAGCGCGGTGTTGACATCAAGACCCTTAGCATCGCCGACTCCAACCTGGCGATGTACGAACGGGACATGGACACCATCGGCGTGATACGGGAGGCCCAGGACAAATACGGCTTCCCCATGTTCATCATCTGCTCCACAGGAAAGAACAAGCCCGCCCTTGTGACGGAGGCGATATTGAAGTTGAAGCCCGATTCGATCCTCTACCGCAATTCCCTGCAGTCCCTCAATGAGCCGACGCTTGAGGCAATACAGCGGAGCAACAGAGTCAATCCCTTTTTTAGTTGAAACTCCCGGCATGACCGTCACGCCGCTTTCACCATTATCTTCCCCGCCAGAGCCCGTTTCATGATCTCACGCAGTTCTGGCAGGTGTTTATAACCGCTCACTTTCCTCAACCTG
>JACRLM010000015.1 GCA_016235255.1 Nitrospinota bacterium
AAATCCATTCTTCCCTTGCCAGTTTTCCCGTTACCGTTTACTCTTTTCATGTGACCTCCTTGCTTTCCGTTGTTTTCGTTCAAAAACATGGTAGCAGGTGAGGTCATACCTTCGTTTCAACTAAGTTTAGGACACTTTCAGAAAAACTGTTTGTGAACAAACATCAAAGCTAGGTTTGCGAATAAAGCCTGATGATTTAAAAACCAAATTACATGAAATCATAGAAGTACTTAGAATCCACTTTGATGGAGATAGAGTCAAAAATATTGAGCCTAGATTATTTCAATACATTGGCAACGAAGAGCAAGCTTTTGTTATTAAGTATAAGGCGCTATGGGAAAAAACAGCCAAATTAATGGCTGCAATTGAATTGCATAACGACGAAATTCGCGCAAGAACCCTAAAAAACACCCATCCATTAAACATGCAAATTCATTTGGAAAACGGTGTGTCCAATGGCGTTCTTGTGGCTAGAACCGAGAAGGAATGCGCAGATCTTGTAATTGGTTTTTTAACATGCAATTTAAAATTTAATGTAGAATTAGAGAAAGATTCAGAATAATAAACCAATAGCTACAGTGCTTCGCGACTGTATAACTAATTCGCGATTTAGAGTTGTAACTAGCGACGAATGCCTTACCAACTCATTTTGGAACTTCTATTTAGGGGAAAAAGGAGAATCTAATGAGTAAATCTCAGATCCAAACAACGTCCAGGATAATCCGTTCTGAAATAACGCAAGAACAGGAATTTTCATTATCCTATCCCATACCTTCATCGAAAGATGTTGATGATATTTTAAAGAAGTTGAAGGAGTTGTCTAGGATAACCATTCCCGCTTTAAAGAAATCCATGGTGAAATAACCGTCAATTCTCCCCTCACTTTTTCTTGGCACAACCCTTGCTCTACCTGTATGCGAACGCATTAACATGGGTTCAAAGCGTCAAATTATCCGCGCTTTGGCCCATAAAGGGTGGAGAAGGAACAGTGAAAAAGTTATTAATCATCGCCGTGTCGGTTTTCATGACGCTTGTGTTCGCGTCCAAAGCTCACGCCGGGACCGATATTTCGCGTCTGGTCCGGCTGGAGAGCGTTATGGCCGAGCAGGGGGACGACGGCGAGCGGGTGACCTTGAAATTCGCAAAGGACTGGCGGAGCAAACCGCGCCCTTCCTTTTATCCCAAGTCCATACAGATGGACGTGGAAGGGGCGTATATCTCCCCCGCCAAGCGGGAGTTCAAGCTTAAAGGAAAACTTTTCACCAGCGCCACAGTGTCGCAGGTGGCGGCCAACACCGTCCGTGTGCGGCTTTTCATGAAAGGCGATCCGCGGAACTATTCGGGCAATTGGACCGGATCGGCCTCCGGCGACAAGATGATACTGGATATATTCAAGGATCGCTCCGCCATGGAAAGTGAAAACCTGGCCGCAAAATCCATAAAGGAAAAAGAGGCCGCGGCCCCGGCCCCGGTGGTGAAAGAAACGCCGCTGGCAAAGTCCGAGGCGCCGGCGATGGCCGAAAAGGCTGTCGAGTCCGTTAATGAATCAGCGTCAAAACCGGCCGCATCCGCCGCCGTTTCGCATGCTTCGGCAATTGTGGAAGACAAATCGGTAAAATCTTTCGGCTTCCTGGCAAAACCGGCGCTGGCGGCAGAGAAATCGGCGGTATGGAGCGCCCAGGGGACCGCGCCGGGGACCACGCAGGGAACCGGGCAGAACAGCGGCAAGAGCTTCTTGAACTACGAAGATCCGAAAGTCCCGGAGGCCCCCAGCATGACCGGGATGGCGGTGAAGATGGTGGCGTCACTGGCGCTGGTGCTAAGCCTTGTGTTCGCCCTTTCGTGGGTGGCCAAAAAATATATGGGCAAATTCGGCGGAGCCTTCGGAAGTGGCGGGGTGGTGAAAATCCTCGCGTCCGGCTCCATCGGGATGAAAAAACAGATAGCGGTGGTGGACGTGGCCGGCGAGGTGATCGTGCTGGGCATATCCGGCGACAACATCACAATGCTCACCACAATAGAGGACCAGGAATCCGCCGACAGGCTTCGCAGGGGCTCCGGTACCGGAACTTCCGGAAGCGTTGGCGGCGGCATGGGCATGTCTGGCGGCCCGAAGGCCAATTCACCCGCCGGAGCGCTTCAAAAGGCGCTGGAGGCGTTGAGGATCGGCAAGGTGAAGACTGCTCCGGAGATTCCTCCGGCCATAATTGACGAAGAGGATCCCGACACCTTCGCGGGGAGCCTGGCCGGGATCACCGGGAGGCAGGTGGCGGACAAATACGCGTCGGCCCGCACCGGCAGGATAGAGGTGAAGGGCGAGGAAGAAAGCCGCATAAGCCGGGAGGACCTGCTCAAAAAGGTCACCGGCGCCATAAAGGCCAGGAACGGCTCTATGAGGCTTGCGTGATAAAAATGAAAAAAGCGGGATTCTGGGCGGCCGTGGCGATGGTCTCGGCCGCCGCCGTGTTGCTGATAGCCCCGGACGCTTATGCCCAGGGGGGCGGGGGTTTCCCGTCGCTCAACGTTTCGCTGGAGGAAAGCGCCGAGCCGGCCAAGGTGGCCACGGGCATCAAGGTGATGGTGCTGCTCACGGTGCTCTCCCTGGCCCCGTCCATATTCATATCGCTCACCTCGTTCGTGCGGATCATCGTGGTCATGCACTTTTTGCGGCAGGCCATCGGCACCCAGACGGCCCCGCCAAACCAGGTGATCGCCGCGCTGGCCATGTTCCTTACATTTTTTGTGATGCAGCCTGTGTTCTCGAAAATGTATTACGACTCCTTCGTCCCATACACGCAGGAAAAGATAAGCACACAGGCCGCCTACGACAAGGCCATATCGCCGCTGCGCACTTTCATGCTCAACCAGACCAGGGAAAAAGACCTGGCGTTGTTCGTGGAAATGGCGAAGCTGGAACGGCCGCAGACCATAGAAGACGTGCCGACATACGTGGTGATCCCGGCGTTCATCATCTCGGAGATGAGGACGTCGTTCACGATAGGGTTCCTGATATACATCCCGTTCCTGGTGCTGGACATGGTGATAGCCTCCGTGCTCATGTCCATGGGCATGATGATGCTGCCGCCTGTGATGATCTCGCTTCCGTTCAAGCTGATGCTGTTCGTGCTGGTGGACGGATGGTACCTGATGGCCGGGTCGCTGATGAAAAGCTTCGTGATGTGAAAGGGAAAACGGCATGATAACCCCGGATTTCATAGTAAGTTTCTCCGCCGAGGCGCTGAAGATGGCCCTGCTCATCGCCGCCCCCATGCTGGGGTTCGGCCTGGTGATCGGCGTGCTCATATCCATGTTCCAGGCGGTCACCTCCATACAGGAAATGACGCTCACGTTCATTCCGAAAATACTGGCCGTCATGTTCTCGATCCTGGTGTTCTTCCCGTGGATGATCGAGATGATGATCAACTACACCGCCAAGGTGATAATAAACATCCCGATGTACGTAAGGTGACCGGCCATGCCCGATCTTTTCCCGGTCAACATCGAGTGGTTCCAGGCGTACCTTCTGGTCTTCACCCGCATTTCCACCACCATCGCCTTCATGCCTGTTCTGGGCGGGGCCGGGATACCAAACACCGTCAAGGCCGGCCTTTCCGCTCTGGCGGCGGGGATCATTTTCCCGTTTGTGGACAAATCTCCGGTGAGCATGGACGTGGACATGGCTGTGATGGCCGTGATGGTGGCCGGCGAGGCGCTCATCGGGATAGCCACGGCGTTCATGGTGAACCTGGTGCTTTCGATGGTGCAGCTGGCGGGGAGCATAATAGACTTCCAGGTGGGATTTGGCATAGTCAACGTGGTGGACCCGCTTTCCGGCGCCCAGGTGTCGGTCACCACGCAGCTTATGAACATCATCACCACCCTTGTGTTCCTTTCCATCAACGCCCACCACATGATCCTTTCCGGGATAGCCGGAAGCTTCGGGCTTATCCCCCTGGGGGGCGCGCATATCACGGAGGGGCTGGGCCATCTGATTATAAACGCCATGGGTGGGATATTCGTCTCCGCGGCGCAGATAGCCGCCCCCGTCACCATCACGCTTCTCATACAGCAGGCGGCCATGGGAATAGTGGCCAGGACCGTGCCGCAGATAAACATTTTCGTCGTCGGTTTCCCCTTCACGATTTCCATCGGGCTTCTGACCATCGCTTTCACGCTTCCGGCGTTCAGCCTTTACATGGAACGGACTTTCGTAAAGCTGGGCTCCACGCTGGAAACAATGATAACGCTGATGCGTTGACCGGAAGGGGGTGATGACAGGTGGCGGCTGAAGACCAGGATTCACGAACAGAGGACCCTACCCAGCGGAAAATAGATAAGGCCCGGGAAAAGGGCTCCGTGGCCAAGAGCATGGAGGTGAACACCATAATAATCCTCGGGACGGGGATTATTTACTTCACTTTCTTCGGAATTGGCTTTATGAACAACATACTCCAGCTGTGGAGGGAGTACTTCGCCGCGTCCGCCCAATACACGCTCACCGAGGACTCCGCCCTCCACCTGGCCGATTTCACGCTTCGCCAGCTTTTCTACATCCTGGCGCCGCTCCTGTTTTCCGTGGCCGTGGCGAGCATCGCGGCCAACTACTGGCAGAACGACGGCTTTCTTTTCTCCTTCGAGCCTCTTATGCCAAAGCTCAACAAGCTTAATCCCCTCAATGGAATGAAAAGATTCGTTTCCGTGGAAGGGTTCATAAATCTGGCCAAGTCGCTGGCCAAGCTTGCCGTTGTGGGCACGGCCGTTTATTTGGCGATGGCCGGCCAGTGGCAGAATGTGGCCGCGTTCATGGAATTGCCCGTGGAACAGACTCTCCAGATGATAGGCCACGAAGCCTTCATACTGTTCAGCAAGGTTGCCTTCGCCCTGGCTTTCATTGCGGGCGCCGATTACACCTACCAGAAATACCAGTACACCAAAAACCTGAAAATGACCAAGCAGGAAGTCAAAGACGAACGCAAGGACATGGAAGGCAACCCGGAGATAAAGGCCAAGATAAAGCAGAAACAATTCGAATTCTTCCGCAGGCGCATGATGGCCGAAGTGCCCAAGGCGGAGGTCATAATCACTAACCCCACCCATCTCTCCATCGCCCTGCGCTATAACCGGATGAGCGATCCCGCTCCAGTGGTAATAGCCAAGGGGGCCGGCCTGATAGCGCTGAAAATCCGGGAGGTCGCAAAAGAAAATAACATTCCCATCATGGAAAACAAGCCGTTGGCACAAACATTGTTTAAGACAGTGGATATGGGAGACGTAATACCGGAAACACTGTACAAAGCAGTGGCCGAAATTCTGGCTTACGTCTATAAGATTAAGAGAAAGGCAATGTAATTTAAGGCGTTATGGACCCAAAGCTGGTGGGCGTGAGCAAACCGGCGGACAGGTAAATGACGCCAAACATTTGACGATGGCCGTCAAAATGCCGGTTTCGCCGGTTTTTTGACGCCAAATTTGGAGACAAAATGGCTGCAACGGCGGAATCGAGGATGAAGGCCGTTTCCTCAAACGCGGACATAGGCCTTGCCATAGGCATTGTCGGCGTATTGATAGTGATGGTCATCCCCATCCCTTCGATACTGCTGGACTTTTTGCTGGCCGGGTCCATAACCACCGCCCTTGTCATTCTCCTTGTGGCCGTTTACCTTAAGAGCCCGCTGGACTTCTCCGTTTTCCCGTCCATGCTTCTTGTCACCACCATATACAGGCTGTCGCTCAACGTGGCCACCACAAGGCTTGTCCTGCTTCACGGAAACGAAGGAACGGAAGCGGCCGGAAAGGTGATCGAGGCCTTCGGCCAATTCGTCGTGGGCGGCAACTATGTCGTGGGCATAGTCATATTCGTTATCCTTGTCATCATCAATTACAAGGTCATAACCTCCGGCTCCACCCGCACGGCGGAAGTGGCGGCCCGGTTCACCTTGGACGCGATGCCCGGCAAGCAGATGAGCATAGACGCCGACCTTAACGCGGGGCTTATCACAGAACCTGAGGCCAGGGGCAGGCGCAAGGCGCTAGAGGACGAGGCCAACTTCTACGGGGCCATGGACGGCGCACTGAAATTCGTGCGCGGCGACGCCGTGGCCGGCATCATCATCGCCGTTGTGAACATCACGGCCGGGTTTGCCATCGGCGTCCTGCAGCAGGGGATGACAATCTCCGACGCCGCCCAGGTTTACACCATACTGACCATCGGCGACGGCTTGGTGTCCCAGCTACCCACCCTGCTCATATCCACAGCCTCCGGCATAGTGGTGACAAGGGCTGTCAGCTCCTCGAACCTGGGCCAGGAGTTGGTCGAGCAGATCATGGTCAATCCGAGGGCCTTTGCGATCGCCTCCGGATTCTTGCTTCTGCTGGCGGTGGTTCCGGGGATGCCGACCCTGGCGTTCATCGGCCTTGGGGGCGTGGCGGGGCTTATGTCGTACACACAATTCCAGGTGGAAACCACCGCCAAGGACACGGAAAAGAAAGACGCGGAAAAAGCCGCCGCCGCCCCGGCTCCGGAGAAGGTGGAAGCGCTCCTTCCGCTGGACACTCTGGAGCTGGAGATCGGCTACGAACTTATACCGCTGGTGGACACTTCGCAGGATGGCGAGCTTCTGGAACGGATAAAGTCGCTGCGGCGGCAATTCGCGCTGGAGATGGGAATCATCGTCCCCCCCATGCATATCCGGGACAACCTGCAGTTAAAGTCCAACGAGTACTCCATCCTGGTAAAGGGGGTGGAAGTGGCGCGCGGCGAGCTGTGGATGAACCATTACCTGGCCATAGACCCGGGCACCGGCGTCACAAAGGCTCCGGGGGTGGAGACTGTGGACCCGACCTTCGGCATGCCCGCGCTGTGGGTGACCGAAGCGAACAAGGAAAGGGCCAGGATGAACGGCTACACGGTGGTGGACACGGCGACTGTCATCACCACGCACATAAAGGAAATCATACGCAAGGGGCTAAACGAGCTTCTGGGCAGGCAGGAGACCCAGAACCTAATCGACACCTTCAAGGAGACCAACCCGAAGGTGGTGGAAGAGCTCATCCCTTCCATGCTTTCCCTCGGCCAGGTGCAGAAAGTGCTCCAGAACCTTCTGCGCGAGCAGGTTTCGATCCGCGACCTGCATACGATCCTCGAAACGCTGGCGGACTGGGCTTCCGTCACCAAGGACACGGACGTGCTCACCGAATACGTGCGCGCCGCCCTGGCCAGGCAGATATGCAAGGCGCTGCGTTCGCCTGACGGGACGCTGTCGGTGGTCACGCTCGACCCGTCGCTGGAAGAGACCGTGGCAAAGTCGATCAAGCGGACCGAGCACGGGTCCTACCTGGCGCTCGATCCGATACTGGCGCAGAAGCTTGTGGACGGGCTGCGGGGGCAGATCAACAAGTTTGATATGGTCAACGCCAATCCGTCCGTCCTGTCCGGCCCGGCGACGCGCATGCATCTGCGGCGGCTGACGGAGCGGTTCATCCCGAACCTCAACGTTCTTTCACATAACGAGATTTCGATGGACACTAAGCTTTCAAACCTTGCGATCGTAAAGGTGTGACATGGGCAACATGCAGGTAAAACGCTACGAGGCAATGGACATGGGCGAGGCCCTCCGCATGATAAAGGGGGACCTGGGGCCCGAAGCTGTGATCCTCACCACGCGGCAGTTGAAAAAGGGAAACGGCGCGTTCGGGATTTTCGCAAGGCCTGTGATCGAGGTCACAGCGGCGCTTCCCGCGGCTCCGAAGGTGAAAGGCCGGCTCAGCCGTTCGTCCATCGAAATGGAAAGGCCCGTCGGCGCCATGGTGGACACCAGGACCATACTGGAAGGGACCGCCGCGGTGATGGAGCCTTTATGGGACGGGCTGGATGATATCCGCAAGTACCTGGCGGCCATCGCCACCAAGGAAGAGAGCCAAAACGGCGGAGCCGGAAAGATCGAGGACGAAGTGCGCGAGCTTAAGTCCATGATCTACCATCTGCTCGACCAGGCGGCCGCCGACAAGGAACGCCACCTTGGCAGAAGCTATCTTGCCCTGTCGCGGATACTTAAAGACAAGGGGGTGGCCACCGAATACGCCCAGAACCTGATAAATGAAATAAAGGACAACTCGCGTGACGGCGAACCGGACCTTAAAACACTCATCCACGTCGTCGCCACCCGGATGCGCGACACTTTGACGTTCGGCGGCGCCATAACGCCACCTTCGCAAGGTGAGGGAAAACCCCGCGTGGTGGCTTTCGCCGGACCCACGGGAGTGGGCAAGACCACCACCATCGCCAAAATAGCCGCCAAACTTTCTCTGGAAGGGGCGAAGGTGGGGCTTGTGACAATTGACACGTTCCGCGTGGCGGCGGTGGAGCAATTGAAGATTTACGCGAAAATACTGAATATCCCGTTGGACGTAGTTTTGACGCCCAACGATTTGGGCCGATCTTTGCATATGTACAAGGGGATGGACATCGTATTAATTGACACCGCCGGAAGGTCGCAAAGGGATTTGGAGCAGATAGACGAATTGCGCAAATTTCTGGAACAGAATCCGGCAATCGAGTCGCGGCTGGTGCTTTCGGCGGCCGCTTCCGAAAAGCAGATGGAGGAGACGTGGAAAAACTTCTCTTCGATATCTCTGGCGGGGCTGGTGTTCACCAAGCTCGACGAGGCGGCAAGCCTGGGCGCGGTGTTCAACCAGCAGTTGAAAACAGGGCTTCCGATATCGTATTTCACCACCGGGCAGCGCGTTCCGGAGGACATAGAGGAAGCCACGGCGAAAAGGTTGATAAACGGGCTTTTCAAGCCTTAAGGATAACTTTTTAGGAGACTGGACAATGGATCAGGCTGAAGGTTTGAGGCGCTTGGCGAAAGGACAGCCGGCGCGTACACCGGCGCCGGCGCGTGGCCTTGGAAGACTGCGCGGGATGGCTGTGGCGTCGGGTAAAGGGGGCGTGGGCAAGACCAACACGGTGGCCAACATCGCCTTCGCATTAAGAGGACTTGGCAAAAGAGTCCTTGTTTTTGACGCGGACATGGGCCTTGGCAACATACATATCCTGCTGGGCATGGCGCCAAAATATAATATCCAGCACGTCATCTCCGGCGAGAAGACCATGCAGGAGATCATAATCAAGGGCCCCGGCGGGGTGGATGTCCTGCCTGCAGGCTCCGGCCATCGCAAGTATAGCGAGCTTAACGGCGAGGAAATGCTCGTCCTCAAAGCGGAGCTTGAAGCGCTCGAAGACAGCTACGACTACATACTTTTTGACATCGGCGCCGGAATCTCGGCCAATGTCATGTATTTCTGCTCCGCCGCCAGCGAAGTGGCGGTGCTGACAAACACCGAGCCGACCTCCTTCGCAGACGCCTATGCGTTGATGAAGATACTCTCCCGCGATTACGGCCAGAAGGACTTCAAACTGATCGTCAACAGCGTGGCGGGAAAGCGGGACGCGCAGATCGTCCACGACAGGCTCGAACGGGTGGCCGACCGGTTCAACCTGAACATCAGGATCGAGCTTTTAGGCTATATACATCAGGATGAAAGCGTGCCCAAGGCTGTGCGCGAGCAGCGCCTTTTCGCCGACCGTTATCCGGGTTGCAAGGCGGCCGAGTGCGTGCGCGACATCGCCAGAAAACTGTCGGAAGAGGCGGTGGAGACCTTTGGCGTGGGCTGGGAGAAGGTGTTTGCGGTATGACCGGTGCGGCATTCACCGGTATGGCCGGTGACGCCGCCGGGAGCATATAACCCTATGGATGACCGGATGGCGCTATGAAAGACTTTTCAAAAAAATTCGCCACGTCAATGGCGGCTGCGGCGTTCGGCATATCTGGTTTTATATCCATGTACTACGGCTCGCTTATCACCACCTCTCTGACAAGAGCCCTTATCGCCGGGGCCTTGTTTTTTGTCCTGGGGAGGATTTTCGCCATCATACTTTATGATGGGCCGGTGATCACCCCCGCCGAAGAAATGAAAGCGCTGGCGCCTCATGAGGCGCAAACAGCACAGAAGCCGGGCAAACAGGCGGCCCGGAGGTGAATTTTATAACTGATCCGAGGCGCTTTACATAATAGGCCGCAAACTTTATAATCATTTGATTGACCTGATCAAAGGCTCTTAATGAAGAAGAACTTTTACTCCGCGCCTCCCGTAGGGGGGGTCAAGCTTGGCACGCCAGAGGCGGACAAGCTGATTTTGGAGTATTCACCCCTCATCAAATACATAGCGCACAGGCTGGCCGTCCGCCTCCCTCCGCATGTGGAGCTGGACGACTTGATGAGCTCCGGGGTCATAGGGCTTATCGACGCCATAGAAAAATTCAACCCGGACAAGGACACGCAGTTCAAGACATACGCCGAAATACGCATCCGCGGCGCTATGCTGGACGAACTGCGCTCGCAGGATTGGGTCCCGCGCTCCGTGCGCCAGAAAGCATCTTCGCTGGCTCAGGTTTACGCGAAGCTGGAGCAGGAACTTGGCCGCCCGGCGGAAGATGACGAAGTTGCCAAGTCCATGAACATATCCATGGAAGAGTTTTACGACCTTCTGCACCAGGCCGCCGGCCAGGCGATTCTTTCCATCGAAGACCTGGGGGGTGTGGACAAGGACGGCGAAAAGCGGGACATCATGGAAGTTCTCGCCGGTACGAAAGAGACCGACCCGGCCACGCTGGCCCGCATAGAGGAAATCCGCACCATCATCGCCAAGGCGATAGACCTGTTGCCGGAAAAAGAACGCCTGCTCGTTTCTCTGTATTACTACGAAGAACTGACGATGAAGGAAATCGGCGAGGTGCTTGGGATCACGGAATCCCGTGTATCGCAGATACACACCAAGGCGGTGATCCGCCTGCGGTCCAAGCTATTGAAATTCATACATGACAGGGATGACCTGGACATGGAGGATGAGTAATCCAGCCTAGTTTTTATCCTTCCAGTTCCACCACTTCAAAAGTTCCTGATCGTGTTTTTCGTGCGACGCGAAATATACCGCGCACCTGAAAACGTACAGCATGCACCGGTCCACACGGAATCCCATTTGCCCGCACAATTTTGAATAAAGCTTTTCCGGATTTTTGCCTTTAAGGTCGGCCACCTTGCGGACCCCCATTGCGTATAAATCTTCCGCGATGCTTTTGCCGACGCCTGGTATGCGCCTTAACTCACGCAATGATTTTTCTTTCATGACGCCACCGGTTTGGCCGGATGCCTTGAGCCCCATTCGGAAACTTTTCCGATAACACTTGCGATCCTTTTTGCGCGGGTCTGAGGTTTGATGGCCGATTCAACCCACTCCACGTATTCGGACTGGCAAGAAGGTTTCATTCTCTGGAAAGTGGCCAGCAGGCCGGCTTTTGGTTTTAACGCCATGGCAAGGTCTGCGGGAACTTTCGCGCCTTTTTTGGTTTTCATTTTTGGCAAAAGGTTGTTTTGGCGGAGGGGGAGGGATTCGAACCCCCGGAGCTTTCACTCAGTGGTTTTCAAGACCACCGCCTTAAACCGCTCGGCCACCCCTCCGGTTATTTTTTTACGTTATTTATATCATATTACCGGAGACGCATTCCGTCATCCGGAAACAGCTTTACGGTTATCAGGGAGCGCGGCCTCGTATGGGCACGGCGCGCCGTGCCCTTGCAACAAAACACCCTGATCGAGCTAGAAAAGCTGTTCGGCCATCAAAAGGTAATATGATTTAACCGGGTTGATGGCGTCGCCGTCTGAATTGAAGGAAAGGCCTACCATCCACCGTCCTTCCTTTTTCGTGACGCTGCGGGCGACGCACGGCAGCGCATCCACTTTTTCCCCGGACGGGAGCGTGAAGCTTATGTTGAAAGTCTTGTCCTGGGCGATGCCTTCCTGATCGGTGGTGAAAAGCCCTCCCCCTTCGCTTAAGTCGAGCAAGGCGCCTGCGATAGCGGCCCCGGAAGAATCCAGAGTGGCCGGCATGAAAGTGGTTATCCTCTTGCTTTTGCGCAGTCCCACAACCTGTATGTCGTCCGGATACTTCATCACCCAAAGGGAGATTGGGGCGCCGTACTGCTTGATCAACTGCGCCTCGAATCCATATACGTGCCCTTCGAAAATGAACCGCACGATATAGACCAGCCCGGTGGGGGCCACAACGGTCTTGCCTTTCGTCAAGGGCGCTTCAAGCAGAACGTACTTGAAATCATGGTAGCCGCGCAGGGCCGAAAGGTATTTGGTCTGGTCAATCTGTATCTGGCAGCGTTCGCCCACCGGAATCCTTATTGCGCTTGCCGCCGACATACCCGATCAGCCTTTCAAATACACGCGAAGCTGGCTCAAAAACCGTTCAAAGGCCTCTTTCCCGGCTCCCTCGTTTATGTCCAGCGCGCCGCCAAGCTGCCATTTGCCCTTTAATTCGTCCACGCGCTTTGTCACGAACGGAATATCCTTGAAAATCTGCCCCCCGGGAAATCCACCTGCGAGCAACAACCGGTCGTTCACATTCACGGGCTTGGATGAAATAAGCTGGCATCCGTTCTGGCTTAAATCTATGACGATTCCCGGGAAATCAACCTGACTCTCCTTGATCACCGCTGTGATTGTAACAGGCAGGGACACTTTGAACCGCTCTTCTTCCCGGACGGAGGTGTCCACGATCTCATCGGGATACTCGATCAACAAAAGGTTAAGTTCTGGAAGGGTGGCGAACATGGCCGCCATGAATCCATAGTATTTACCCTCCTCGAACAACCTGCAAACAATCGGCGTGGGATCCTTTACCTTCCACCTGCCATCCGGAGCGTCCACGAGGATATACACCCCGTCTTTCCATCCGCGTATATGCGTGTCCGCGGAAAGTGGCGCGCGCTCCATATGCATCTCGACACCGACGGCAATGGCGCTGATTTTCTTGATAACCATATGATTGTTCAATTTTTGCGAAATCACGAGTCAATCCCTTTTTTAGTTGAAACTCCCGGCATGACCGTCACGCCGCTTTCACCATTATCTTCCCCGCCAGAACCTGTTTCATGATTTCACGCAGTTCCGGCAGGTGTTTATAACCGCTCACTTTCCTCAACCTGGGCTCGATCTCCATTAACGCGGCGGCGACCCATCTCTGCCGCATATTGCTGTTCCGCCACCGGCATACCCTGCCGGTGTACATCCCCAACTG
>JACRLM010000016.1 GCA_016235255.1 Nitrospinota bacterium
AGGCTAAAGCGGGCTCCATGGGGGGCACAAAACAGTCGTTGTCTGAGCGCAAAGAGGCCGTCAATCCGCAATTACGGGGTAAATGATGGATCAAAACCACGATGCTGGAATTATGCAAAGGTCTCCTTTACAAGGGGGAGTACGCCGAAGGCGGGAGGGGGTAATCATTGCGCGAAGTTACCGTGGATCGTTTACCACCCCGTCGGCTTGCGCCGCTTTTTCCCCTCCTTATAAAAGGAGGGGAAATGGCAGGGGCGCCGCTTGCCGCGCCCTCTTAGCGTTGCCCTTGTTACTGGGCGCAACGAAAACCTCTAAGGTAGGACGTATCGGCCGGATTGAAGTCGACGCGGTCGGCCGCCCGGGCGTAGATAGATTGACGCTCCCACGACCCGCCGCGAACGATTTTCGTACCTGAGTCCACCACATTCTCAGGATCGTTCACCGGGCTTGTGGCATAGTAGTTCGCGTCATACCAGTCGCTCACCCATTCCCACATGTTCCCCGCCATGTCATACAAACCAATCGAATTGGCAGCGTAATTCCCAACCGGCGCTGGGCCGCCGCCCACTGAAGTCGCCGCGTTATAACAGCCGCCTCCATTCCAAATGTTAGCCGTAGTGCAGTCTATATTGTCGCTCCCCGTGCCATACCGCACCACCTGCCCGCCGTTCCGGGCGGCGTATTCCCATTCCGCTTCCGTCGGCAGACGTTTACCCTGAGCTGAACAATAGTCGGATGCGTTCTGCCATGTCACCTTCTCAACGGGATAAGTCGAAGTGTCCGCCGGAAGCGTCCCCTCGTTCGCCTGCACAAACCACGATGGGTTGACCCCGCTGTTCCATGCCGTGTAATCCCCCTGCGTCACCTCCTTGGCGTCCATATAGAAAGTTGACACGCACACGTTATGCAGAAGCTCATCGACTTCTTCCCCCAACCAATTGTCCCCCATGTCAAAACAACCTCCGGTGACTAGAACCATGCCGGCGGGGGTTGATGAGCCGGCGGACGCCTGCGTGTACGCGCAACTGCCGTCATCCACTGTGGCCGTGGGATTGTAATTGCTGGCCGATTGGTTCGTGCATCCCCGATAAGTGCAATCCCCGGCGCTGGTGGCCTCGGGATTCCAATTGCTCCCCGATGGATCCATGCACCCCTCGATATTCAATATCGGCGACGGTATGTTTATCGCGCCAACGGTTATCTGGCTGGCGTTTGTCCCATTGCCCAAAAACTCACCCGCCGCCGCGGGCAGGCCGAGCATGACGTCCTGATTGCGCCCTTCATTTATCTTCGTGTCGCTCAAGTCCCGCTCCAACCGGGCGATCACTTCCCGCAACTGGCCCGGTTCATATCCCCTGTTTGCCGACGATTGGGACAACGCCGCGAGTATCAGCCCATACCGGGCAGAATCGCTGTTCGGATCGGACTGTTCGGAGCCGTTTGTCAAATCATCCGGGGTGACATGGGTGATGTCCACCCCCTCCAGCCCGAAGTTCGCGGCGATGTTCGCGTTTGCGTTGGTTATGGCGGCGGTCATGGACTCCCCGTCGTTTATCCTTTGCCTGGCCTGGGCGGTGGCGATGGTGGTGATGGCTGTCACCGCCACATTCTCCCCTGCCGCAACGCCGTTTGAATACATAGCCTGAAGTTCCTTGCCGGCAAAATCCACCGTCACCCCTGTCGCCTCGTCCACATACGACCCGCCGGAGACGGCGATCTCCACCGCCCCCGTGAAGGATTGGTTGAACGAGAATCTGCCGTCCGCCCCGGTGGTGGTCTGCGCCAGAACCGCGCCGCGCGTTCCGTCCGCGTTGAGTTGGTACACCGTCACCGTGCCGCCGATTATCGGTCCCTTGGAAGCGCGCCCGGTGATGGAAACTGACTGCGAAGATTGACCTGAAGATGACGAAGAGGTGGAGGAAGATTTGCCGCCGTCACACGCGGCAATAGCGCCAACGAAGATAAGCAATAAAACAGCTATTAAAGGATTACGTCTTGCTTGCTTGCTTGCTTGCTTGCTTGCTTGCTTCGCAACATTGGTACCGTCCCCCTCAGATTTAGCCGTTATGGCGATTTAAGAAATTTGATTCAATTCAGGTTTCAGCCTTAATACCAGATAAATATTGATGTTGTCAATAACTTAAAATACCTGGGTGCGAAAATGGAGCAATGCCAGGGATAAAAGGGGCGGCGGTTTAAAACAACGGCTCGCCATATCCTTTTTTCGCGCCGCGTTCATACTCCGCCATCGCTTCCGGCATCACGCTTGTTATCTGATCTATCCGCGCCCCATGGACAGGATGGGCGGAAAGAAAACCGCTTTTGCCCTCCGGCTCGGCGTTTTCCCCGTATTCCCTGAACCGTTCCCAGAACTTAACGGCCTCTCGCGGGTCATATCCGGCCCTGGCCATGTACAAGACACCCAGGTGATCGGCCTCAAACTCGTGGTACCTCGAATAAGGCAGGGTGAACACCACCGCAACACCCGCCCCGTATATTTTTCTTATCAGCTCCTTGACTCTTTCGTCAATGCCCAGCCCTTCGGCCAGAAACTCTTTCCCTGCGTCCGCCAGGTTAGCCTGGCTGAGCCTTTCGGCCCCGTGACGCGCCACGGCATGGGCGATCTCGTGCCCCATCACCGCCGCAAGCCCCGCCTCGTTTTCCGCGATCGGCAGGATGCCCGTGTTCACCGCGACCTTGCCCCCCGGCATGCAAAAAGCGTTGGGCGCTTCCGATTCGATAAGGTTGAACTCCCATTTCATCCCATCCGCTCCGCTCGCCACGGCTATGGCGCGCCCCACCCTTTCAACAATTGAGATTAGCCTGGCGTCGCGCGAGATCCTCGATTTGGCGAGCACTTCACGGTATGTCTGCTCTCCGATGCTCTCTTCCTTTTGCTTGTCGATGAGGATAAGCTGCGGGCGCTTTGTCTCCGGGACCGTCGAACAGGAGATAAGCGGAACTAAAGCAAGAGCGGCGGTGACCAGCCGGAAAACAGGGCGACAGGTAACAGGCATATTGATGGTAAATCCCGCCGTTTTAAGCTTACTTTGCCCTTTGTGATGAGTTATATTTATAACATAAAATCAAGCTTTTAGTGTGCCCATGGAACCAAAGCCCCTTAAGTCCCGCCCCGATGGGGCGCCTTCAGTGCTGCTGGTGGATGACGAGGAAGTTGTGCGAAAGTCGCTCACCCGCCTGCTGGAAAACGACGGGTACGCGGTCACAGCGTCCGCCAGCGGGGAAGAAGCGCTGAATCATGTGCGATCCACCTCCTTTGACGTGCTTTTATGCGATTACAAAATGCCGGGGATGAACGGGCTTGAGACCTGCGCCGCCGCCAAGACATTAAGGCCGGACATGGCCTGCATCCTGATAACCGGCGCCGGGAGCGACCAGGTGATCATCGAAGCGTTCACCATGGGGAAGGTTGACCATTACCTGGCAAAACCCTTCTCCGGCGACGAACTGCGCAATGCCATGAGCTACGGGCTCAAGGAAGCGGGCTCCCGCTACATGACGCGGCGTTTTGGAGAAGAGCTAAGACGCAAGGTGGAAGAGGCCACCGGAGAATTGCTGGAAAAGAACCGGCTTTTGCGGCAAAGGGAGCAGGAGGCGGCCGCGCTAAACCAAAAGTTGCAGGAAGAGCACGAGCGTCTGTTAAAACTCAACGAAAAGCTGGGAACCCTTTCAGTGACCGACGGGCTGACCTCCCTTTTCAACTTCCGGCATTTCACAAACCGGCTGGCGGAGGAATTCTACCGGGCGCGGCGGTATGGCGGGGCGCTGTCGCTTCTGATGATAGACCTGGACGATTTCAAGCCTGTAAACGATGTGTTCGGCCACCTTGCGGGGGACGAAGTCCTGAAAAGCATCGCGGATATCCTGCGGACATCCAGCCGCACGGCGGACCTTGCGGCCAGGTATGGCGGGGAGGAATTCGCCATGGTGCTCCCGGAGGTGGGGCTGGACGGAGCCGCGCTTAGCGCCGAGCGCCTGCGCCAGGGCATAGCGGAGATGTCCGTCAATTTCTCCGGGGCGCAGATAAAGGTGACCGCCTCCATCGGCGTGGCGGCGCTGGACAGCGGCTCGATGAACGCCCCTCAGGACCTGGTAAAGTCCGCCGACCTGGCGCTGTATCACGCCAAGGAGACCGGGAAAAATTGCGTCGCCATTTTGAGGGACGGGCAGGTGCGGGCCATGGGCAAGGAGAACATCATCACCGAAGGCTCCCGCGCCGGGATCCATGCGGTATTGGACAAGATGACTATGGAGGCGGAAAGCGCCGAAGAGGTGGCCGGTTATTTCACCAAGGCGCTCAAGGACGCGTTCACCGACAACGGGAGCGAGTTTTACATTTCCGTCAGGATTGCCGGCCCGTCCGGCGAAATGATGGAACGGGCTTCCATGGGATCATATTCCGGCTTCCACGACCTTCAGACGCTGGCGCGGGAAACAGCGCACAACCGCGTTCCCAAAATATATGATGATCCTAAGGATCCGCTTTCGGCTTTCCCGGTACTGTCAGGCGGAAAAACAGCGGAGGGTGCGGGCTTGACCGGAGCGTTATTATTGAACCGGATACCTTCTTCGCTTGGATTTCTTTCCAGGCTGGCAGCCGACCTTGGCGAAGCCCTTTGCGCCGTGGAAGAACGGCGGCAGGCCAAGGATCTGATCAACCGCCGGGAAGCGCTCGACGCACTGCTTGGCGACACCGCCGGGGACGCTTCCAATGAAGAGGACTGGTGGGCGCCTCTGAAAAAACGGGGGGATCGGCTAAAGGAAATATTGGGGGCGCGGGGCGTGTGGGTATATACATTCAATCCGCCGGGCGTCTCCCTGAGCCTTGAGTCCGGCGAGGCTGTGACAGCTCCATTGGCGCGCAAACCAGACGCCTCCGGGAGCGTGGCCGAAAGAGTGTTCCACAGGATGTCCACCGGGACGACTGTGCTGCGGCGAAGGGAGCCGGAGTTGGAAGAAGCGTTCGCTTTGACGGGGCTTGCCATGCCATCGTTGCCCGCCGCCATCCGGCCTCTTTGGGGGGCCGGACACCTATGGGGCGCGCTGGTCCTCACGGAGCCTTATGGCGGAGCGTTCGCCGGAGGGATTGAAGACCTGGTGGAAGCTTTATGCCCCACTCTGCTTTTCATGATTTATAATGAACGTCGCCAAATTAACGGAAAAACATCCACGGAAAGAAAAAACGCTTGATGAAGACTGAATCAAAAGTGATGAGTGGCTCGGAAGTGAGGCGCAAGTTCCTGGAATACTTCGCGGGAAAAGAACACGCGGCGGTGCGCTCCGCCCCCCTTGTCCCCGGCAACGATCCAACCCTGCTTTTCACCAACGCAGGGATGGTGCCTTTCAAGGACGTGTTCCTGGGAGTGGACAAGAGGCCGTATAAACGGGCCGTGTCCGCCCAGAAATGCCTGCGCGTTTCCGGCAAGCACAACGACCTGGAGACTGTCGGCCGAACGGCGCGCCATCACACGTTTTTCGAGATGCTCGGCAATTTTTCCTTTGGGGACTATTTCAAGGAAAAAGCCATAGATCTGGCCTGGGAGTTCATGGCAAAAAACATGGAACTGCCGGTGGAGAAACTCTATATAACCGTTTACAAGGACGACGACGACGCGGCGCGGATCTGGGAGAAAAACATCGGCATACCGGCCGGCAGGATATACAGGTTTGGCGAGAAGGACAACTTCTGGTCCATGGGAGACACCGGCCCCTGCGGCCCATGCTCCGAGATACATTACGACCGGGGCGAAAAATATAAATGCGCCAACCCGAATTGCGGGATCGACTGTGAGTGCGACAGGTTTCTGGAGCTTTGGAACCTGGTATTCATGCAGTATAACCGCGACTCCGCAGGCAAGCTGACGCCGCTGCCAAATCCAAGCATAGACACAGGCATGGGGCTGGAGCGGCTTGTTTCCGTGATCCAGGGAAAGGACACAAACTTCGACACGGACCTGATTCTTCCCGTCATAAGGCACATGGAAAGGATCGCGGAGCGCAAATACCCCGAAGATCCGAAATCCGATATCTCTTTTCGGGTGATAGGCGACCATGCCCGGGCGGTAACATTCCTGCTGGCGGACGGTGTGATGCCATCCAACGAAGGGCGTGGCTATGTGCTTCGGCGGATCCTGCGGCGGGCCTTGCGCCACGGCAGGATGCTCGGCGTAACGGAGCCTTTCGCCCACAAGCTGACGGACACCGTGATCGAAACGATGAAGGATGCCTATCCCGAACTTGCCCATCATGAGCGCGTGATCCGGGGGGTGACTTTGGCCGAGGAACAGGGCTTTGGGGCCACGCTCGAATACGGGATGAACCTTATCGCGGAGATGATAGAGGCCGCAAAGGCCAACACCGGCGGGATCATCCCCGGCGCCGAGGCGTTCAAGCTTTACGACACTTACGGATTCCCGATGGACCTGGCCGTGGAGATCGCCGTGGACGCCAACGTGTCCATAGACATGGCGGGATTCAACGCGCAGATGACGGGCCAGCGTGAGAAAGCGCGCAAGTCCTGGAAGGGCGGGAGCGGCGAGGGGGAAATCAATCCGGTCTATAAAAAAGTTTCGGACGGCGTTCCGCCCACGGTGTTCCTGGGATACGAAAATCAGATCGCGAAGACCAAGGTCTTGGGAATAGTCAAAAAAGGCGAAGTGGCGGGAAGCGCTTCCGCGGGGGACGAGGCGGAGCTTCTTTTGGCGGCCACCCCTTTTTACGCCGAATCCGGCGGGCAGGTGGGCGATACGGGGATCATTTACCACGACTCGTTCCGGGCTGAGGTCTCCGGCGTTTCAAAGCCCGATGGCACTCACTGGTTCCACAAGGTCTCCATAATTTCCGGTTCCGTCAAACCACTGGACACTGTGACCGCCAAGATAGACGGAGACCGGCGCGATGACGTGCGCAAGAACCACTCGGCCACACACCTTCTCCACGCCGCGCTGCGCCAGGCGCTCGGTTCGCACATAAAACAGGCGGGCTCGCTTGTGAGCGGCGAAAGGCTCCGCTTCGACTATACCCATTTCACCGCCCCCGCCCGGGAGGAGATCGAACGGGTGGAGCGGATCGTCAACGAGCGGGTGATGGAGAACATGCTGGTGAGCACGGAGGTGAAGGGGCTGGAGGAAGCCATGACCGCCGGGGCGACCGCGCTTTTCGGCGAGAAATACGGCGATAAGGTACGGGTGGTGACCATGGGAGGCTTTTCGCAGGAACTTTGCGGCGGAACCCATGTGAAAGCCACCGGGGACATCGGCCTTTTCCGGATCGTATCTGAAGGAGGCGTGGCCGCCGGGGTGCGCCGTATCGAAGCGGTGACCGGGCATGGAGCGCTCGACCAGGTCAAGCGGCTGGACCAGGAAATCGCCGCCGTGGCGGAGGCGTTAAAATCGCAGCCGTCAGGTCTGCCGGACAAAGTGAAAAAGTTGTCCGACCGGATGCGCGACCTTGAAAAGGAAAACAGGAAGCTCAAGGAAAAGCTGTTCTCCGGCAAAAGCGGCGGATCGGATGGTGACGCCGTGGAGGTGGATGGCGTGAAGGTGTTGGCCCAGGAACTCGACGGGGCGGACGCGGAGGCGTTGCGCTCTTTCGTGGACAGCCAGAAAAACCGCCTCGGCTCGGCTGTCATAGTGGCTGCGAGCGCCGTGGAGGGAAAGGCGATAATCACCGTGGGCGTCACGGCGGACCTTGTTGGCCGGATTCAGGCCGGCAAGGTGGTAAAAGAGGTTGCCGCCATTGTGGGGGGCGGCGGAGGCGGCCGGCCGGATTTCGCCCAGGCCGGCGGAAAGAACCCGGAAAAGATCGGCGAGGCGGTTGAAGCCGCCGCTTCCATCGTCAAAAAACTTCTCGCGTAGCCGATGAAGACACTCATAATATTCGGCAAGGCCCCTGTGCCCGGATTTGTGAAGACCAGGCTTGCGTCGTCCACATGCCTGTCCGAGGAGCAGGTCTGCTCCGTTTACGAGGCGTTTTTAAAGGACATAGTATCGGTGGCCGCGTTGACCTCGGCGGAGACCATCCTGATAAGCTACACACCGGACGGGGAAGAAAAAAGGCTCCGGGACCTTATTCGCGGGCAAAACCTGGGGACCCGCAATGAAAGGCGTTTCGTATTCACCCCGCAGACCGGCGAAACCTATGCCGAACGGGTGGCGAACGCTTTTTCGGCCGCGGCCAAGTTCGAAGGCGAGGCGGTGGTGATGATCAGGACGGACGCTCCCGTGCTAAAGCCTGAAATAATAGACGGAGCTTTCGAGTTCATAATCTCCCGTTCCGGAGTCACCCTTGGGCCGAGCGGCGCCGGAAGCGTTTACCTGATAGGGCATCCCGGCGGGATGGCGCTGGATTTCTCCCGGGTGTTCACGGAAGGTTCGGAGATAGAAAACCTTTTGGGCCAGGCCCGAGGCGGGAATATGCCGCTAAAGCTCCTTCCCGAGATACTGGACGTGACGCTGGAGGGGGAATTGATAACGCTCATCGGCGTGATGCGCGCCCTTGCCTACCAGCGCAAGTTTGAAAGCCAGGTGTTCCCCATGAGCACTTTCAAGGTGATCGAGGACCTTGGGCTTGAAATAGTCCGATCCGGTGAAGATGGCTCAATAAAACAAATCGCCTTTTCCAAGAGTGTTCCCGCTTCGTGAACACGGCGGGCCGTCTCCAGGCTTTTACAGTGACACGCCATGCCTGATGCGGTGGTGCTCCTCTCCGGCGGACTGGACTCGGCCACAACCCTTGCCTTCGCCAGAAGCGAAGGTTTCTCCGTTTACGCCATAAGTTTCGACTATGGGCAGCGCCACCGGGTGGAGCTTGAGCGCGGGGAACTGATCGCCAAAAACCTTGGCGCCGTGGAGCGCAAGGTGATCAAGGTGGACCTGGCGGCGATCGGCGGCTCGGCCCTCACATCGAACATCGCTGTGCCAAAGGCCGCCCCCGGATCTCCGGTGGCGGGGGGAGTGCCGGTAACGTACGTTCCGGCGCGAAACACCATTTTCCTCTCCCTTGCGCTAGGCTACGCCGAAACGCTGGGCACGGGGGACATCTTCATCGGCGTCAACGCGCTGGACTACTCCGGCTATCCGGACTGCCGCCCCGAGTACATAAGGGCTTTTGAGGCGATGGCAAACCTTGCCACAAAAGCGGCTGTGGAGGGAATTGTGCGGGTCCATGTGCGCACGCCGCTTATCAAAATGACAAAAAGGGAAATAATAGAAACGGGCGCAAAGCTGGGGGTGGACTTCTCGCTCACCGTGTCGTGCTACGATCCGGGCGTAAACGGCGAACCTTGCATGATGTGCGACTCTTGCCGCCTGCGCGCCAAGGGTTTTGCGGAAGCCGGGATGGCCGATCCGGCGTTAAAAAGCTGAACCGGCCTGGATTGCTTAATCCGGCTTGACTGTGGTGGACGAGGTTTTGGTCTCAGTCCCGCCACTGGACGGCGACTCTTTCTTCGCCCCGCCCGACCCGCTTTTCGGATAATCGGTCTTATACCATCCCGTCCCTTTAAGATGGAACGCGTTGGCGGAAATAAGCTTTGTCAGCTTCCCGCCGCACCCGCCTGAATGCTTTTTAAGCGGAGCGTCGGAAATCTTCTGGTTTACTTCCATGTGTTCGCCGCACTTGGCGCAAACGTACTCGTAAATAGGCATCTTTACTAAAACTCCCAAACTTGCCTGTTGACCGCATCTATATAAGAGCGGCCCAGCCCGATGTCAAGCGCCCCCTACTTCGCGGGGCGCTCCTCGATTTTCACCGTCATTTCCACCCTGTCGATTGGATTGTCCCGCGCGTCGCGCTTTTCGGCCACGACCTTGTCCGCCACGTCCATCCCCTCGATCACCTCGCCGAATATGGAATACTGGCCGTCCAGCCATCCGGAATCCTGCGTGACGATGAAGAACTGGGAACCGGCGCTGTCCGGATCCATCGCCCGGGCGGCGGAGACCATGCCGCGTTTGTGGTGAAGCTTTGAAAACTCCGCCTTTATGTTGTAGCCGGGCCCGCCCATGCCGTGCCGGCCCCGGTTGGCGGCGTCCTTGGAATTCGGGTCGCCCCCCTGTATCATGAAGCCCGGGATCACCCTGTGGAACGTGGTGCCGTCGAAAAAGCCGGACTTGGCCAGCTTCTTGAAACTCTCCACATGCTTTGGCGCCACATCGTCGAGAAACTTGATCACTATCTTCCCGTGTTTTGTCTCCAGAACGGCGACTTCCGTCATTTTTCCATCCTTCTTTTTCATTACCGTTGATTCCTTGGAGGCCGCCCCTTTTTTTCCCGAATCCTTGGGCTTCCCATATCCCTGGGCGAAAGCGGCCCCGCCGCATATGGCCGCCGCGAAAACCAGCGCAATGGCTGCTGATGTCACATATCTCATCTTTTCAGGCCCTCAAATCAAAAATAAAATAATACCAGAAATCCCACGGAGCGGCGCGGACGATTATCAGGCGCGCCCTTTTTGCCCGGCCCCTCTTTTCTTCCGCCGGTTGTCAAAATAGCGCTGCAGCTTTTCCGGCGTTTCGAACATGACGTCGAATATTTCGAAAAAATACTCGCAGTCCGGCGGGTTGTGCTCGCGGCACACGTCGGGGCGCCGCGCGTATATGGTGCACCTGTTGTTTTCGTTGAGGTATCTGCACCCGCCATGGACTATCATGTACCACCGCCGGGAGCGGATGAAGAATCTGGTGTTCGTGAAGTGGAGCTGCCACACAAGGTCGTCCTCCTCCGTCTTTGTCCGTGGAGGGGGGATGGAATGCTCCACCCCATAACAGCACAGGGCGGGGCACCCTTCGCAGGTTGCCTTTTCCTTTTCAGGTCTCATCTTTAATCCCTTGCCGCGCCATGCAAATAAGCATTAAAAAAAGGGGCGGCATTAAAACCGCCCCCCGATTCAAAACTCGCCAGTAACCTCTCGTTTTACGCCCCGTGGGCCGGGCGTTTGCCCGCCGTGAACCTTCCCTCCCACTGGACGCCAGGGGCGTTCGGGTCTGTGGGGATGTTCAACTCGTAATTGAACTGCCCTGTCAGGTACTCGTGGATGTGAAGGGCGGCGTTTTTCGCCTGGCCCATGGCCAGGATCACCGTGGAACCGCCGGTTATGGCGTCCCCGCCGGCGAAAACGCCCTTCTTGGTGGTGTGGCACGTGACCGGGTCCACCATGAGTATCCCCCACTTGTTCGTGCGAAGCTCCGGAGTGACGGTTGGTATCACCGGATTCACGTCGCAGCCCAGTGAGAAGACCACCGTGTCTATCTCGTCCACGAAAAACTCGCCTGTGGGCAGAGGTTTGCGCCGGCCGGAATCGTCCGGCTCGGACAGTTTCATTTTCTCGCACTTGATGCCCTTGACGAAGTTTTTATCGTCGCCGATGAACTCCACCGGGTTTGACAGCCATTTAAAGTCGATGAACTCCTGCTCCGCGTGCTCAAGCTCCTCTGTCCTTGCGGGAGCCTCGTCGCGCGAACGGCGGTAATAGCATGTCACCTCCGCCCCCAGCCTTTTGCCGGTGCGAAGCACGTCCATTGCGGTGTTCCCGGCGCCGATGACCCCAAGCCTCTTGCCCTGATAAAGGGGAGTGGGGTAATTGGGAAAATCATTGGCGTGCATCAGGTAAATGCGGGTCAGGTACTCGTTGGCGGAATAGACGCCGTTGAGGTTTTCACCCTTGATGCCAAGCATTTTCGGCAGCCCTGCGCCAGAGCCGATGAACACGGCGTCAAACTTTTCATTGTCCATCAGGTCGTCTATGGTCAATATCTTGCCTATGATCATGTTATAGGCGAACTCCACCCCCATGTCGGCCAGGAGCTTCAGATCATCGTCTATTATCTCCAGCGGCAGGCGGAACCTGGGGATGCCATACACCATAACGCCGCCGCCCCTGTGGAACGCCTCGAAAACGGTGACCTCGTGGCCGCGGACGCGAAGCTCATAGGCCGCCGTAAGCCCTGCCGGGCCGGCGCCTATCACCGCCACGCGCTTGCCGGTGGAGGCCGGTATCTTCGGCATCCGGTCTAGCTTGTGCTCCCGTTCGTAGTCCGCCACAAACCGCTCCAGGTTTCCTATGCCCACCGGATCGTTCTTTTTGCCCACCACGCACACCGCCTCGCACTGCTTGTCCTGCGGGCACACCCTGCCGCAGGCGGCCGGCAGGAAGTTGGTCTCGCGGATCTTTTTCGCCGCCGCGGCCACGTCTCCCTGCTCGACAAGCTTGATGAACGCCGGAATGTCGATTCCAACGGGGCACCCGCCCACGCATTCAGGCTTCTTGCACTGGATGCAGCGGCTGGCCTCGTCGCGCGCCTGTTCCATGGAGTAGCCGATCGGCACCTCCAGGAAGTTCTGGACGCGCAGCCCGGCGTCGTTCAACGGCAATATGTTGCGCGGTTTTTTCATCCGCTCTTTCTGGCTTAAACCCTTCTTTTCCTCGGCCATGGTAAAACTTGCTCCCTTATCCTTTAAGAAACGCCTCTAGGGCGATCTTTTCCTTGTCCACGAACATCTTCTGGCGCTTGACCAGCTCATCAAAGTCCACCTTGTGCCCGTCGAAATCCGGCCCGTGGAAACAGGCGAATTTCGTCTTGCCGTCAACGCTTACGCGGCAGGCGCCGCACATCCCGGTGCCGTCCACCATGATGGCGTTCAGGCTCACCCATGTCTCGATCTGCTTCTCCTTGGTCATCTTGCTCACCGCCACCATCATCGGGACAGGGCCGACGGCCAGCACAGTGGAGACCTTCTCCCGCGACATGATCTTCTCCAGTGCGTGCGTGACGAAACCTTCTATGCCGATCGAGCCGTCGTTGGTGGTGAGGAACACCTCGTCGCACACCCCCTTAAGCTCGTCCACCATGATTAAAAGGTCTTTCGAGCGTGCGCCGACTATGCCATAGACCTTGTTGCCAAGAGCCTTCAAGTCCCTGGCGGTGGGGATCACCGCGCCGGTTCCGTAGCCGCCGCCGATCACCACGCATGCGCCGTCGTACTTGGCCACGTGGGAACGCTGGCCCAGCGGGCCGACCACGTCCTGAAACGCATCGCCCACTTCCTTGCGGACGGCCTCTGTGGAGGTCCTCCCGGCGGCCATTATGATTATCTCGATATATCCTTTTTCCCGGTCCCATCCTGCGATGGAAAGGGGTATGCGCTCGCTCTTGGCGGTGGGCCGCATGATGATGAACTGGCCGGCCTGGATTTTCCGCGCCAGAAGCGGAGCGTTGAACTTAAAGTAGAATGTGTTCGGGCAAAGCTCCCGTTTTTCCAGAACCGTGAATTGCTGATGATACCTGCCAGTTGACATGTTTCCCCCGTTACCGCCTGTTCCATGAGTGCAATAGTGCAGTTGATATTCCGCCTCGTGCCGGACGATAAAAGCGCTGTCCCAGTCGAAATTGTCCAGCCCGAGTATGGCCCGAAACGCCTTGTTGGCCTTTTCCACGTTGTCCGCCGTGAAATAGGAGTTTCGCACCCCCTTGCCAAGCGCCCGCACAGCGTGGCGGCGCACAAGGGGGGACGGGTCTGAAATCCCGGCGAAAAGCTTGTCAAACAAAAGCCCCCTGTCCCTGTCCGAAAAATGGACGGGCAAGACCCTGTTGAACAGCCTGCCGGCGCAGTACATGGCCGACGACTTTAGCTGCTTGTCCGCCGAGTCCAAAAGCCGCATCAGCTTCGGCAGGCTTTTGACCACCGCCGGATCAGTGAAATGCCCGGCGGCCAACAGAAGGTTGATCTGCGAATAGGGCACGTCCTTGTTCTTTTCAAAGGCGGCGATGGCCTTTTCGACCGCCGGAGCGCCGATGAGCCCCAATGCGCGGGCGAAATGCTCCGCCGACTCGGCGTCCGCGTCCGCCAGTTGGTCTATCAGCCATTCCACCACGTCCGAACCGAAGGATGCTATCAGCTCTTCGGCCTTGCCGATCACCGAAAGCAGCTCCTCGTTGCCGGAATGATCCCGGTAAAACACCGTTGATATGGCGTTTGCCAGTTCCACCTTTTGCTCCGCGGAAAGGTCGGCTGGATTTATCTCTTCAAGCGCCGCTCTTAAATTTGCCGCCTTTTGCGAGGCGAACCTGCTGATTAACGTTTTGATCTCGTCGGTCATTTAAAAGGCTCCCATTGAAAATAACCGGGAAAGACAAAGGCTTCCCATCCATCTGTCCAAATTATCATTATACTACGTTACGGATTCTCCATCGGCCTGGGGGCAGGCGCCCCACCACGGGCAAAACGAAAAATCGAAAAACTCGATATTAGCTAACGGGCACAATAAATGCAATTAATTTTGTATGCGGGGGGGAGCGCCACCTTCCCAATATGTATTATTGAAGCTTCGGGCTGATTTAGACCACGTCTTAATCATCCTCTGCAACTGTGGCGCAATGCAACCGGTTGTTTCCGGTATTTACTCCCCCTCTTCGTCCCCTTTGTCCTCATGGTCATGCCCGCCGATGCCGTATTTGGCCAGTTTGTAGCGGAACGAGCGGAATGTCAGGTTGACGAGTTTGGCCGCCTCTTTTTTCTTTCCACCGCTTTTTTCCAGCGCCTTTAAAAGCAGGTCTTTTTCAATGGAGCTTACCACCGCCTCCAGGTCCACCCCCCCTTCGGGCATGTCCAGCGCCCCTTCTTTTAATTCCACGTTCGAAAAGCGCACGTAGTCGGGCAGGTTTTCAGTCTCTATGCGGGGCCCCGTGGCCAGCACCACGGCGCGTTCGATCACGTTTTCAAGCTCGCGCACGTTGCCGCGCCAATGGTGGTTTTCAAGCAAAGTCATAGCGTCGCCGGATATGGAGGCTATGCGCCGGTTGTCCTCATGCGCGTATTTTTCTATGAACCGGTTGACGAGTATGGGTATGTCATCCTTGCGGTCGCGCAACGGCGGGATGCTCAGGGTGATTATGTTGAGCCGGTAGAAAAAATCCTCGCGGAACCTGCCGGCCTTGATAAGCTCCTCGAGGTTCTGGTTGGTGGCGGCGATCACCCGGATGTCCACCTTTATGTCCTTTACACCCCCCACCCGCTTGAATTCGCGCTCCTGGAGCACCCGCAGCATCTTCACCTGGATGGTCTGGGGCGCTTCCCCCACTTCGTCGAAAAAGAAGGTCCCCTCGTCGGCTATTTCCAACAATCCCTTTTTGTCCGCCACGGCGCCGGTGAAAGCCCCTTTCTGGTGGCCGAAAAGCTCCGATTCGAGAAGCTGTTCGGGCATGGCGCCGCAGTTGATGGAGTGGAACGGCTTGTCCTTGCGGTCCGAGAGGTAATGGATGGCCTTGGCCACAAGCTCCTTGCCTGTGCCCGATTCGCCGGTGATGAGCACTGTGGAGCGGCTGTTGGCCACCTTGCGGATAAGCTTGAAAAGCTGCGTCATCTTTTCAGATTTGCCCAGAAGGCCCCCGATGCTGTAGGTCTGCGTCACCTCGTCCTGGAGCCTGCGAAGCTCCGCCTTGTCCCTCCGCCGCTCCAGGGCCTTTGCGATGGTGAGCTTTATCTCGTCCACCTTGAAGGGCTTTGTGATGTAGTCGTAGGCGCCCATTTTCATCGCTTCCACGGCGGTGTCTGTGGAGGCGTAGGCGGTGATCATTATCACGGGCAGGTCGGGGTCTTTTCCCATGGCCTGGCGCAGCACCGCCATGCCGCCGGCCTTTGGCATATTGATGTCGCTTATCACAAGGTCGGGCTCGCGGTTTGTGATGGCGTCCATCGCCTCTTCGGCGGTGGAGGCGGTGATCACCTCGTGCCCCTCCCTGTTGAGCATGATCTCCAGAAACTCGGTCATGCTCTTTTCGTCGTCGGCCACTAAAACTGTAAACATATGAGCCTATTGATGTTACGTGTAAGCGCGGGCACGCTGCCCATGTTTTTCCCGATGGTAGCCCATTTACATTAAGCCGGGTAAATTATTTACATCGGCATATGCCGTATTTTGCGGCGTTAAGGGTTTTATAACGGTAAAATCACTTCTCATGATAGCCGTGATGGACAAAAGCTGATTTTCCAGGTCGATGAATACTCTGAAAGACTTCAAACGCAACTTCATGGGGGGCGCCCCGGACTGGTACAAGGGGGCGATTGTCCTGTTCCTCCTGGCCAATGTGGCGTTGCGAGCGGTCAGCCCGTTTTGGGCGGGATGGGCGTTGATTCTTGAGTTCATCTTCACCCTTGTAATGGCGTTAAAGTGCTACCCGCTCCAGCCGGGCGGCCTGCTGGCGCTGGAGGCGGTAATTCTGGGACTGGCCACGCCGGAAAGCGTTTACGAAGAAACCCGGCAAAACTTCCCGGTGATATTGCTGCTGATGTTCATGGTGGCCGCGATATTTTTCATGAAAGAAGCGCTCGTCCACCTGTTCACCGGCGTCATTGTAAAAGTCCGATCAAAGATGGCGGTGTCGCTTATCTTCCTTGGACTGGGGGCATTCCTTTCCGCTTTTCTGGACGCTCTTACGGTGATCGCGGTGATGATCGCCGTGGCCACGGGATTTTTCGAGGTGTACCAGCGATATGCGTCCGCCGCCGGAGAGGGCGATTCGGACATCCAGTCCGCGGACAGGCATAAGGAGGACCTGGACAATTTCAGGGGATTCCTGCGCAACATTATGATGCACGGCGCCGTCGGGACGGCGTTGGGCGGCGTCACCACGTTGGTCGGCGAACCTCAGAACCTTCTGATCGGCCATCTGATGGGATGGAATTTCCCGGAATTTTTCATCAAATCGGCTCCGGTCACCATGCCTACTCTGGCCATAGGATTTCTGACATGCGCCGCCGTTGAGGCGCTTGGAGTGGCCGGCTATGGTTGCCGCCTGCCGGATAAAGTCCGCGAAGCGCTGGCCGGGCACGCGGCCGCGCAGTCGCTGGAAATTGACGGACGGGAAAAGCTGAAAATCGCCGTGCAGGTGATTATGGGAGCCGCCCTTATTTTGGCCCTGGCTTTTCACGTGGCGGAGGTGGGGCTTATCGGTCTTTCACTGATAATCCTGCTCACCACTTTAAACGGCGTAACCGACGAGCGCCAGATCGGCAAGGCGTTCCAGGAAGCGCTGCCGTTCACCGCGTTGCTTGTGGTGTTCTTCGCCATTGTGGCGGTGATCCACCAGCAGGACCTTTTCGGGAACATAATT
This sequence comes from Nitrospinota bacterium, assembly GCA_016235255.1. Lineage (NCBI taxonomy): Bacteria > Pseudomonadati > Nitrospinota > Nitrospinota bacterium. The sequence goes on from JACRLM010000016.1 coordinate 17,133, forward strand.
CACTGGACGATGTCGCTGGACGGCCGGGCGCAGCTTGCCGCCTTCTACGCCGCGGCGGGGATACTGTCATCTATCAGCGACAACGTATTCGTGGCCACCATCTACATCAACGAGGCCAAGGGGGCGTTTGACGCGGGGCTTATAACCAGGGAGCAGTTCGACCTTATCGCCGTGGCGGTGAACACCGGCACGAACATTCCAAGTGTGGCCACGCCGAACGGCCAGGCTGCCTTTTTATTCCTGCTCACTTCGGCCATCGCCGGGATGATCCGCCTGTCATATGGAAGGATGCTCATCCTGGCCCTGCCATACACCATCACAATGACCGCAGTTGGATTTATGGCCGTGTGGTCGCTGTTGTGACTTGCTTACCCCGTGAACAGGAGGCGTGATATAATCGGAAATCCGCGGCGCGGAAAAAGCCGCGCTCACTATAACATGATGAAGTGGTTTGATGAAGGACACTATCAGGTTTGACATTATCTACGGCAAGTGCGCCAAATGCGGCGGGCCGCTGTTTTTCACCCAGACCATAGACTGGGAAGGGGCGAGGGTCAACTCGCTGCAATGCTGGAACGGCCACTACGAGAGCATCGAGGTGAGCAACTTCCAGTTCATGGACGAGCGCAGCTTAACGCGCGAACAGATTGAAAGCATCCTGCCGTTCATCGGGTTCGTCCGGGTGGACGAGCGTCCGGGCGGGTGACAAAGCGTATCCCGCGCCCATCCCGTGGCTGACGGCGTTTCCCGCAGGCTCGAAAAGCTCCGTGACGAAATAAGGCGTCACGAGCGTCTCTATTACGTCGATAACAGCCCCGAAATATCCGACTCCCAGTTTGACGCGCTCATGCGCGAGCTTGTGGACCTGGAGTCCAAACATCCCGAGCTTGTGACGGAGGACTCCCCGGCCCTGCGTGTCGGCGGGGAGCCTGCCGACGAACTTAAACCGGTGGCCCATAATCCCAACGTCCCGATGCTCTCGCTGGACAACGCGTACAGCCTTGGGGAATTGGAGGAATTCGGCGGGCGTTTGGTGAAAAACCTTGGCGAGGAGCCTGCCTGTACGGTGGAGCCGAAAATAGACGGCCTTGGCGTTTCATTGATCTACGAGGACGGAGTTTTCGTCCAGGGGGCCACAAGGGGGGACGGGGTGACCGGCGAAGAGGTCACCGCAAATCTCAGGACCATCCACTCCATACCATTGCGCGTGCATCCGCCCCGCGGCCTTAAACGGTTCGAGGTGCGCGGGGAGGTGTATATGCCGCGCGACGCGTTTGAGTCGGTCAACAGCCAGCGCGAGGCCGAAGGGCTTGCGCTGTTCGCCAATCCGCGCAACTGCGCCGCAGGCTCGCTTCGCCAGCTTGATCCGAAAGTGACCGCGTCCCGAAACCTGGACATGTTCGTTTACGCCTTCATCCCCACCGGACAGGATGGCAGGCCGGTGAAAGTGGTGGACTCGCATCACGCGGCCATGGCGCTTCTGGCCGCGATGGGATTCAAGCAGGCCGGCGTTAAGTTGTGCAAGGGAATGAAAGAAGTGGCGGAAGAAGTGGCCCGGTTCGGCGGAAAGCGGGACACGCTGGGATTTGACGTGGACGGGGTGGTGGTGAAGGTGGACTCATACAGGCTGCAGGCGGAGCTTGGCGCCACATCCAAGTTCCCCAGATGGGCGATAGCATTTAAATACCCGGCCCAGCAGGCCACCACCAGAGTGCTGGACATACAGGTGCAGGTGGGCCGCACCGGGGCGCTTACCCCTGTGGCCATATTAGAGCCAGTGGAGATATCCGGCTCCACGGTGGCCCGGGCCACGCTCCACAATGAGGACGAAATCAGGCGCAAGGACATACGCATCGGCGACACTGTGTTCGTGGAAAAGGGGGGCGAAGTGATCCCGAAAGTCGTGAAGGTGGTGGAATCGAAAAGGACCGGGGCCGAGCGCGTGTTCCACATGCCGCAAAAATGCCCCGCCTGCGGCTCGGCGGTGTTCCGCCCGGAGGGGGAGGTGGTGGCAAGGTGCGCCGGATCGGCCTGCCCCGCCCAATTGCTGGAAAAACTGCGCCACTTCTCCTCGCGCGGGGCGATGGACATAGAGCATGTGGGCCCTGCGCTCATAGAGCAACTTCTGGCGCGGGGGCTTGTCCATGACGTTTCCGGGCTGTACCGCCTCCGGCGCGATGATTTGACGGGCCTTGAACGGATGGCGGACAAATCGGCGGACAATGTGATGGAGGCGATAAACAAAAGCAGGGCCCAGCCGCTCCACAGGCTCCTTTTCGCCCTTGGCATCCGGTATGTTGGGGCGAGGGTGGCGAAGATACTGGCGAAAAATTTCGATTCGATGGACAGCCTGGCGAAAGCCAGCGAGGCGGAGCTTAAGGCCATACCGGAGATCGGGCCATCCGTGGCGCAAAGCGTGGTGGTGTTCTTCGCCCAGGAATCGAATGTCCGCCTGGTGGAAAGCCTGCGCGAGGCGGGGGTGAACCTGAAAGGGGACAAAAAAGCGTCCGGCGGCGCGCTCGCCGGAAAACAATTTGTGATCACCGGCACGCTTGCGTCCATGGGGCGCAACGAGGCGAAGGAGAGCATAGAGTCCATGGGCGGCCGCGTAACTTCCGCTGTAAGCAAAAAAACTGACTATGTCGTCGCCGGAGCCGATCCGGGATCAAAGGTTGAAAAGGCGGGGGAACTTGGAGTCAAAATTATCGGGGAAAAGGAATTTCTTGACTTGCTTGGGCAAAAGTAATCACCCCGATCCCATAATTTCGTTAGACGTTGTATAATCGCATCCTTGATGTTAATGTACAGTAAGGAAAACATTCATCGTATTACCAATGCGTTACGCCCTGATATCGGACATTCATTCAAACATTGAGGCTTTTGACGCGGTCCTGCGGGACATTGATTCCACAGGCGCGGACAGGCTCTTGTTCTTAGGCGACATAATCGGCTACGGCCCCAATCCCAACGAATGCCTGGACAGGCTTTTGCAGGTGGCGGACCTTTCGCTGGGTGGAAACCATGACTGGGCCGTGGTGGGCAAGACGCCGGACGACTATTTCAACCCCTTCGCAAAACAGGCGGTGGACTGGACGGCGGCCACATTGCGGGACGACCACAAGGACTTTTTGAAAAGGACCCGCGCGGCGGACACTTTTGACGGATTCCAGGTGGCCCATTCCACCCCTTTGTATCCGGAGGAATGGCGCTATATCATGTCGCAAAAAGAGGCGCTGGAGAATTACGGCAGCCTCACCTCGCAGGTATGTTTCATCGGCCATTCGCATCAGCCGCTGGTGATCGAATACGATGGGCCGGCATCCATCAAAGTGTCCAAGGAGACCGGGTACACTCTTGATCCGGCAAAAAAATACATAATCAACATCGGATCCGTCGGCCAGCCGAGGGACTCGAACATCAACTCGTGCTGGGCCCTTTACGATTCCGAGGAAGGGACTGTGACCTTCCGGCGGGTCCCATATGACATCGAGGCGGTGCAACGCAAGATGGCCGAGGCCAACCTCCCCCGCTACCTGATAGACAGGTTGGCGGTGGGCCGGTAAGGCCTCCGGCGCCTCATATGCCAGTTTTGGCCCATCCTGCTTTCAACTCCTCCATGGCGCCGGAAAAGTTCCAGAGGGCTCCTGTATATCTTTTCTACGGCCCGGCGGCGCTCATGCTAAACGAGGCTGCGGCGCTGGTCCGGGAGCGTCTGGCCAATGATATTTCCGCCGACAATTATTTTCACCATCTGGCGGTGGGCGCGAGGCGGAGAAAAAGTGAAGACGAGGGGGACGAATCGCCTTCGTCAAAGGGGGACGACGGCGGAACGGTGTCCGGGGCCGGCATCGCCGCATTGCTTAACACCATGTCCATGTTCGGCGGTGGGAAGCTTGTGTGGGCAGGGCCACTGGAATGGCTCAACAAGGAGGACATGGAAAGCCTGGCCTCCTACGCCGCCGATCCAAACCCCCAATCCACCCTTATCGTAAGCTACATCACGGACAAACGGAGCGATCCGTTTGAAAAATCCGGCCTTGTGAAAAACGCGGCCAAATCGGGGGTGGTGGTAAAACTCCCGGCTCCCGAAGGGGAAAGGGTGCGTGAATGGGCTGTGTCCAGGTTCGGCCGGATGGGGAAAAAAATATCCACGGACGCGGCGCAGAGGCTTTGCGACCTGGCCGGGGGGGACGTGGACAGGCTTGCGGCGGAGATAGAAAAACTGGCCCTTTATGCCGGGGAGTCCGATCAGGTCACCATGGACTCGGTGGAGGAAATGGTAAGCGACCATCGTGAAAACGAGATATGGGACCTTACCGGCGCCATAAGCCGCGGCAATCTTCCCTCGGCGGTGGCGGCGCTGGAAAACCTTCTGGCAAACAACAGACCGCCGCAGATGATACTAAAATCGCTGACCACGGAAGTGATGAGGCTTTATTGCGCAAGACGCTTTAAGGCAGACGGCAGGCCGGAGACTGAATTTGCCCCGGCTGTGGGGGCGCATCCATTCGCGGTGAGAAACACCTGGCGCGACGCGGACAAATGGCCGGCGCAACGGGCGTTATCGGCGATGCGTGGGGTGATGGAGACAAACATGAGCCTGATGAGAAGCGGGGCCGAGCCGCACTCGGCCCTGTACAGGCTGGTGATGGAATTGTGCGGCGGGAACCAGCCCGCCGCGTCCAGACAAGGCTGAGGGAGAGGTTATTTAAGCTTCGCGAGCTTTGACGCCAGCCGCGAGACCCTCCGGGAAGCGTTATTCTTGTGGATCACGCCTTTCGAAGCGGCGGTCAAAAGGGCCTTCTGGGCCTCCGCAAGCGCCGCCGTGGCCGCCTGCCTGTCTCCCGACGTGAGGGCCGCGCCCGCTTTTTTCACCGCCGTGCGCGCCGCGGACCGGACCGCCGTATTGCGCACATTCCTTCTTTTGCTCTGGCGGACTCTTTTTTCCGCCGACTTGTGGTTAGGCACCTTGAATCACTCCCAAATCTGCTATGTAAAAACGATTATTATGTGTTTTGCGGCCCGGCAAGTCAATCATTAATTTGCGATTTGATTTTACTGACGGCGCCTTTTTCTTTGTAATGGGCGGGTTTAAAACCCGCCCCTACGGGAGGTGCGTTTGGAATCTGCGTGCAACAATGGCTGCTCAACCGGAGTGGTTGACCGCGCCATTGTTGTTCTCCAGCTTCGGCCTGTACTTTGCGATGAAATCCCGGCTCACGCGCACTAGCTCCGTGTCCGGCATGGTGGCCATCAGCCTCCATCCGGCCTCCAAAGTCTCCGTCATGGTGCGGCTTTGGCTCCCCTGCCCCAGGAACTCACTCTCGAACATCTCCGCGAATTTAAGGTAGCTCCTGTCGGTCTCGCTCAAGCCTTCCTCGCCGATGATGGAGGCCACGCGCCGCTGCTCCATGCCACGGGCGTAGAGCATGTAAAGCTGGTCACTCCATTGCCGGTGGTCCTCCCGCGTCCGCCCCGGCCCGATGCCGTGATCCATCAGCCTCGAAAGGCTCGGCAACACGTTGATTGGGGGGAACACCCCTTTGCGGTGAAGCCCCCGGTCAAGCACTATCTGGCCTTCTGTTATGTAACCGGTGAGATCCGGCACCGGGTGGGTGATGTCGTCGTCGGGCATGGTCAATATCGGCGTCTGCGTGACGGAGCCTTTGCGCCCCTTGATCCTCCCCGCTCGTTCGTATATCCCGGCAAGGTCGGTGTACATGTATCCGGGATAACCCCGCCTGCCGGGGATTTCCTCCCGGGACGATGACACTTCGCGCAGCGCGTTGCAGTAATGGGTCATGTCCGTGAGCACCACGAGGGCCTGCATGTCCAGCTCAAACGCCAGGTATTCGGCGGCGGTGAGGGCGAAACGGGGGGTCAATAGTCTTTCGATCACCGGGTCGTCGGCAAGGTTCAAGAACACTACCGAATGCTCTATGGCGCCGGAGGCCATGAAGGCGCCCATGAAATAATCGGCCTCCCGCGAGGTGATCCCCATTGCGGCGAACACCAGGGCGAACTGCTCCCCCTCCTTTGGCGCGCCGGCGTTTGCGATGATGTGGGTGGCGATCTCGTTGGCCGGAAGTCCCGCCCCGGAGAATATGGGAAGTTTCTGGCCGCGCACCAGTGTGTTCATGCCGTCTATCGCCGATATTCCTGTCTGGATAAAGTCCCTTGGCATGTCCCTCTGCACCGGATTGATGGCCGAGCCGTGGATCCCCCGCCTTACAAACGGCGGAGGCTCCGGCATCCCGTCCATGGCCGTCCCCGCTCCGGAGAACACCCGGCCGAGGATCAGCGGAGAGAGGTTTATCGCCGCCCCTTCTTCCGAGAACCGCACCACGGTGGTGTCCGGGTTAATCTTTCCCGTCGGCCCGAACACCTGCGCCACGGCGAACCGTTCGCTAAGCTCTATGATCTGCCCGGCGCGCATGTCGTCCGCGCCGACGATGATTGTCACAAGGTCCCCGAGCGCCGCGCGGCTCGGCCTGCTGATGAACAGCAATGGCCCTTTCACCGACTCTATGGTCCTGTATTCCGCGGAAAGAAGGTCGCGCATTTTCCTACGCCTCCTCCTCTTTCAGGTATTTTTCCAGCGACTTGCCAAGCTCCGCCACGCGCCCTTCGAGGGCGGAATCCTCCACCTCTTTAAGGCGCAGCGTTTCCTCCATGCCGGGGAATTTGAGGATCGTCTCCACGGTGGTCCCCTTTTCCACGGCGGCAGCCACGCGCTCGATGAAAAACAGGTAAAACTCCAGCGTCATTTTCTGCCGGGTGATAGAGCAATATGCGTCCGTGGGGCTCACTGCGCTCTGCCGCAGATACCCTTCCCGCAAAAGGCGGGCGCCCTCCAGCGTCACCCGCTCCTTGTCCTCTAGCGAGTCCGCCCCGATGATCTTCACCACCTCCAAAAGCTCTTCTTCCTTTTGCAGGATGGCGTGGACCTTTTTCACCATCTCCGGCCATGCGGCGCAGACATTCTCCGCGTACCATCCCATCAGCGCCGGATATGTGAGCGAGAAACTTATGCGCCAGTTTATGGCCGGGAAATGCCGCTGGTGGGCCAGATCGTAGTCCAGCCCCCAGAAGGTAGAGGCCATGCGAAGTGACGCCTGTGTCACCGGCTCGGAAAAATCCCCCCCCGGCGGCGACACCGCCCCGATGATCGTCACCGACCCGGTCCCGTTATCGCCAACCACGCACCGCCCGGCCCGCTCATAGAATGCGCCAAGCCTGCTGGCCAGGTATGTGGGATACCCCTCCTCGCCCGGTATCTCCTCCAGCCGCGAAGATATCTCCCGCAACGCCTCGGCCCACCGGCTTGTGCTGTCGGCCATCACCGCCACCTTGTACCCCATGTCCCGGTAATATTCGGCCACGCTCATTCCTGTGTATATGGAGGCCTCCCGCGCCGCCACCGGCATGTTGGACGTGTTGGCGATGAGGATGGTGCGCTCCATCAGCGGCCTTCCGGTGTGCGGGTCGGTCAGTTGCGGGAACTGGTTTAGGGTGTCGGCCATTTCGTTGCCCCGCTCGCCGCAGCCGATGTATATCACGATGTCCGCCTGGGCGAACTTGGCGATGGTCTGTTCCAGCACGGTCTTGCCGGAGCCGAATCCGCCGGGGATGATGGCCGCGCCCCCTTCGGCGATGGGGAATAAAGTGTCTATCACCCTTTGTCCTGTTATGAGCGGGACTTTGAGCGGCAGCCTTCCGGCCCGGGGCCTTGCCTCCCGTATGTTCCATTTCTGGCGCATGGTAATGGTGGAGCCGTCTTCCAGCTCCACCACCGGATCGGTTATGGTGAATTCCCCTTCGCGCGCGCTCTTGACGATCCCTTCCACCCCCTTGGGCACCATTATCCTGTGCGTGATGCGCCCGCTTTCAGGGGTTTCGCCCAGCACTGTCCCCCATTTGACAACGTCACCAGGTTTCACGGACGGGGTGAATCGCCACTTGCGTGTCCTGTCCAGCCTTTTCTCCCCGGCTCCGCTCTGGATAAAATCACCCCAATTCTCCGAAAGTTTCACAAGGGGCCTCTGGATCCCGTCGAATATGGATCCTAAAAGCCCCGGCCCAAGCTCCACGGACAGCATCTCCCCGGTCCGTTCCACAACGTCGCCGATTTTAAGCCCGGTGGTCTCCTCATACACCTGCACCACCGCAGCGCCCCCCTCGATCCTGATGATCTCCCCCATCAGCCCCGAAGGGCCCACGCGCACAACCTCGCTCATAAAGCAGCCGAACATGCCTCCGGCCACCACCGCCGGGCCGGACACTTTTATGATTCCGCCACTGGGGAAACTCACAGCTTTATCCTCATGTGGTAGCCCAGCGCCCGGTATGTGAGCGCGTCGGCGATCTGGGCCGCGTCCGCGAAAAAGCGCCATTGCCCCGGGTAATCGTATCGCGCCAGCAGCGGCTTTGGGTTCCGGGCCAGGGCGCGCAGGTTCTTCTCCGAAATCCACCGCTCCAGGTCCAGGGGGATGGCCAGTATGCCCACGTCCCCTTCGTTTATCGCCTGGGATATCTCCCGGTTTAGCGCCGCCGCGTTGGCCACGTTGACAACGGACGCTCCCCCCAGCCTAAAGCCGGTCTCCTGCCCCCAATGGGCCAGTATCCGCATGGTCAGCGTTTTGGTGGCCGTCATATCGTCACCTTTATAAAAATGTCCGCCGCCTCTCCTGCTGGGGTGTGGGTGAGGGCGTGGTTGACCGCCAGTTTCAGGTTGGACACGGTGATGTCCAATTCCTCCATGAACCATACGAAATCCCGCATTCCCACGGGATCGAGCATGCAGGCGAGCTTGTAACGCCGGGCCAGCGCCCGCTTTATCTCCAGCGCGAAAATGGTGGCGGATATTTCCGAACCTTTGCGGGGGGACAGACCCATTTTCTTTTTGACGATTTGAAACGGCGCCCATGCCGGCCCTTCCACGATTGTCATGAAATCGTCCACCATCACCTCCCCGCATCCCGCCACATAATAAGAGGAGGCCTCGCCCCTGCCGCTTTTTGCCTCCCGGATCAGCATTGCCGCGGCGATGTTCGCCGCGTCCAGCCTGTCTGCAAGGCTTTCGGCCGCCTGCGCTGCGATCCCTTTTTGCGAAGGGAGCCATTCGCCGTAAAAATAACGTTCTATCCCAAGCTCCGCTTTCACCGTGTCTTTTAAATACTCTTCCCTGTCAACAGCCGGGGCAAGCGGATGACGGGCCTGGGCAAGCGCCGCGATGAAGTGGGCAAGGCTCCTGTCCTTTGCCTCCCACAAAGGCGTTTTCCCTTCCGGCAGGATCAACGAGTTGAATCCGAAACGGCGCTCCACTTTTTCACCGTGATATTTAAGATAGCGCAACGCCGATTTCAATTCTTCAATCTCCCACCGCATCAGGATGGCGCGGCAGGATCGCGGATCAGTCTGCATAGCCATGCCGGCGAAGTGGCGCCGGAGGCGGTGATGTCCGTCGGCCATGACGCGCAGTAGGCGCATGGGGGATATGTCCGTCTCCCCCTTTGCCACAAGGCTTTCCATCTCCGGGGCGAATACCGATCCTTCCAGAAGCCCGGCCACCCCGCGCGCGTCTTCCATTTGCAGGATGCGTATGAATTCCCCGTAAGAGGGGAATCGCCCCGCAAGCGCCTTTAGCCTTGTGACGGTGTACTCAATTTCCATTTTCTTCCGCCGCCGCCGCTATCCTGGCGGCGAACTTCCATCCATACATGCGCCACAGTTTCGCAAGCCTCGGCTCCAGGGCGCACGTCACAGCCTTGCGCCCGTCTTCTAACATAGCCGTGAAACCGTCCGCCACCGTTTCATCCGCTATTACATTGGGAACACCGGCTTTTTTGAGGACGGCCGCGGTCTTTTCGTCCGCGTGGACTTCACTGATCCGGCCGGCCTCTTCTCCGGCCCGCGCAAGTTCCGCGGTGACAAACGCCCCGTACCCTGGTTCGTCTATGAAACGCCGGTACATCGTCCGGACAATTCCGAGGATGTCTTCCACTGCGGCGTTGAAAGACTCAAGGGAGACGGAGCGATCCTCCATCCTTTTCCGGGCGGCGTCAAGGGCTGCGCCCCTTAAAGCGATTTCCCTTTTTTTCATTTCAATTGCCCGGTCCAGCTCCGCCGCCCTGCTCTTCGCCCCCGACATGACAGCGTCCGCTTTATGGGCCGCCTCGCCGAAAATCTCCCGCTCCTTGAGGTCCGCCTCGGCGGAAATGGCGGCGAGAAGTTTTTCTACGCTCATTTGCTGTAAAGCAACAGCACAGACACCACGAAACCGAGGATCACCATCGTCTCGGGTATGGCGATGAGGATGATCATCAGCCCCGCCACCTCTTTTTTCTCCACGATGGCGCCCACCGCGGCGGAGCCTATCTTGGCCTGCGCATACGCGGTGGCCCAGGCGGTAAGCCCTATGGCCAAGGCCGCGGCCAATAATTTCCAGTCCATTTTATGTCCCCCTCTAATAATATTTTAACCGTTTTTCAGTGGTGAAAACCGCACCTGGCCGAATTCATAAAACTGACCCAGGAACTCGACGAAATTAAGGCGCGCCGCCTGGATCGCCGGGCTGTAAAGCCCTATGGCCAGCGAAAGGGCGTGGAATCCGGCGGCCATAAGTATCCCGGTGAAAAGCCCTCCGGCGGAGGTGAACGCCTTTCCGGCCATGTCCGCCACCAGCACGGAGGCGAAGCCCAGCGCCATGAGCCTGGCGTGGGAAAGGATGTTGGAAATAAGCCTGGGGGTCTCCACAATCTCCGCCCCGCCGAAAACTCCCTTCACCAAAAGGGACGCTCCCAAAGCCAGGACGCCCATCACAGGCTCCTCCCCGGTGTAATACAGCCAGCCGGACCAGAGTACGGACACTATCACACCCAGGTCCGCCGCCTTTACCGCCATCCTTTTATAGTCCCGCATCCTGTGCCCCACCAGTATCCCGCACACTTGCCCCAAAGATACGTTCAGCGCTCCGAAGGCCACCACCGCCAGAAGCGTTTCGATGGGCCGTTCGCGCCGGTTGAAATAAGGCTCGCCAAAGCCCACCGCCTGCCACAATTCACCGAACATCTCGCCGAAGAAGACGCCCCATATGGCGCTCCACGCCGCCATCAGGTAGATTATCCCCCCCGCGTCACGCGCCGCGGCGTTCCCCGGCAGAAGCCTTGTTATGTACCATCCGGAAAGCGCCAGAATCACCGCGTATCCCACGTCGCCTAGCATCAGGCCGAATAGCATCGGCAGCGAAATGGCGATGAGCGGGGCGGGATCTATCGTGCCATACATGGGGGGGGAGTATATCTGCACCAACCGTTCAAAGGGGCGCACGACGGCAGGATTGCGGAGCAGTATGGGAGTTTCTGGAAACTCCGCGGGTTCCGGATCCTCGAAATACATTATCACCGCCCCACTGAAACGCTCCCCGGCCAGATGTTCCACCCTCCCGGCCTCGCCAGCCGGCAGCCATCCGGTTATCCAGAAAGACGATTCCGAATTCAAAAGCTGCCCCCTGGTGTGAAGCGGGCCGAGCATCCGCTCAAGCCTTGCAAGGGCTTCCTGAAAATTCTCCCTCCACAGGCTGGAGACATCCTGCAGCTCAGAGGCAAACCCGCGGCGCTCATCATTGAGGGCCACCTGGCGCGAGAACAGGAACCGCAGCGTGGAGGCGAATGTCTCCCTTTCATACCGCTCCGGCACGTGGATGGGGCGCACCTTGTGGCCGAAAACAAACCGCCGCACCTCTTCGGACTTGGACGAAGGGTACATCGCCAGCGCCACCACCCCCTCGTGATGATTCTTCCCCTTGAACAACGCGCAGGCGCCCGCCGTCACTTCATCGAGCCTTTGGGCCATCTCTTCATATGCCCCCAGACCTTCCGGCGGGAAAGTGACGCCGGTGATTTCCATGCCGCGCACGTATTCGAGTTTCTCTATCAGTGGCTGGAATTCCTCATAAAGTTTCTTGTACTCTCCCACTTCCTTAATCTCAGCCGCCGCCGCTTCATCCTCTATTAAAATGGCCGCGGCCCGGTCCAGCGCTTCCTTGAAAGGGCCGGGTGAGGAAATCTCCGCCAGCGCCCCGTCATCGGAGGCAGGGAGGGCAAATAAGGATTTGTCCGAAGACCGGGCGGAAGGGAGATTTGCAAGGGCCGTTTTGATCTGGCCGATCATTTCCTCGGCGGCCCGCAGTTTTGCGGCGGCCCCGCCGGTCAGCAATTCCGGTTTAAGGCCGGAAGCGGCAAGCTTGGCATCGGACTCCGGGGAGGCCACATGCACCGCGCCGGCGCCGTAAAGCATGTTTATCACCTCGGCCGACAGGCTCCTGGGCCCCGCTATCCGCACCCGCTTCATCCGCACGATCATTCCACTTCTCCTTTCACCAGGAGAGAGAATATTTCACCTGCGATGGCCTGGGCCGCTGGAGGCCGGATTTTTTTTACCTTGGTGGCGGGTTTTTCACCTGGCGCCAGACGGGTGGCGATAAGTTCGGCGTATTGACGGTCCAGCTTTTCAAGCTCCGCCTCTTTGCCTCGGACAAGAACGGCCGCGGAGCGCTCCGCTTCGTCCAAGGTTTGCCTGGCCTTCACGCGGGCCGCAGCCAACCTCTCGCGGATGCTTTCCTCAAGCTGGCCGATCTTTTCGAGAGCCTGTTTTTCTCCGCCATCCGGTTCCATGGTTCACCGTTTTGGAAACAAAGGTCCGAAAGCTTCCGGCAGGGCCCACGCCCCTTATATCAACAATTTATCAGGCTTGAAGGGATAATTGGAGGAAAATCAGGCTCCCCCGGCTTTGCCGTATTTCATTTTGCGGTACACGTTCACGCTTATCCACACGATAAGCCCCAGCGCCGCCACGCCGACCAGGAACATGATCTCGTAAAACTTGATGCTCCCTATCACCTTCTCCACCGCCTCGCCGAGGATATATCCCCCCCAAGCCACCGTGACTGCCCAGATAAAAGCGCCTATGATGTTGAGCACGATGAAAAGCGACGTTTTCACGTTGCTCATCCCGAGGGCGAACGGGGTGACGTTGCGCAAGCCGTACCAGAACCTGAATGCCAGTATGATCCAGGAGTGCCACTTTTCCATCCGCTCGTGGACCTTGTCCATGCGCACTTTCCAGGTGGGGAGCTTTGCTAAAAGCCGGTTGCCCCAGCGTCTTCCGATGAAGAAAAAAAGCTGGTCGCCGAAAGTGCTGCCGAAAAACGCCGCCGCGATGACGGGGGTCAACTCCAGATATCCAATGTGCGCCGCGATGCCGCCGAGCACAAGAATCGTCTCCCCCTCGAAAAAGGTGCCCACGAGAATGGCGACGTAACCGTAGTTCTCGACGAAGTACTGCAGAGTTTCAACCATAAACACATATGGCGCCGCCACTTGTGACCGCGCTGTGGGGCGCCTTTAAAGGTCCGCTAAAATTCTTCCGGCTCGGCGGTACGCTCCGGAACGGCAGAACGCGTTTATATTGTTTCAAAGGATTATAAACGGCAACGGACGGGATTGGCAATCGCGCAGATTGAAAACCGTGGCGGCCTTATCGTATCAGGTCTTTACGGGCTGTTGCCCAAATGACATCCACGCGGGATTAGTAAGAGTAAATCCCTCGTAATTGAAGCGTGCCACCGCCTGTCGCATATCTCCATGCCCGGGCAATAGCATTTTTCACGGCAAACCATGGCTCCCATGGCCTGGTGGCGGGGGTAATGGCGGCGTTCAAAAGGGAAAACCGCGCTTAAATAAAACGCCGGCAACGATAGCATCACCGTTTTTTTTGGCTTATCGCGGCGTTGAGCCACAATAAGCCGATTGCGGGCAAGATGCCCGCGCTCCCAATGGGAAAACATGCGGGCGTGCACGCTGTGGCCGATGCACACCCCGAATCAACAAAAGTCAAAAGTAAAGACCTCCAAATTCACCAAATTCACAAATTCAAGTCTTTCGTCGTGGAGCCCATGAGCCTGCGCATGGCTTCCGCGAACTGGTTTGTCCCGTAAGGTTTCATCATGAACTCCCGCACTCCAATCTCCCGCGCCTTGTCGGCGGAGACGCTGTCGCTAAACCCGGTGCACAGCGCCACGGGGAAGCCTGGCCTGATCTTCATTATCCCGGCGGCCAGTTCCACCCCGGTCATCCCCGGCATTGTCTGATCGGTGACCAGCGCGTCGAATTCCTCCGGCGATTTCCTGAAAAGTTCGAGCGCATCTTTGGGCCTGGACACAGCCGTGACCTTGTATCCGAGCCGCGTCAACATTTTCCCGCCCACCGAAAGCATGGCGTCCGTGTCATCCACCAGCAATATGGAGCCATAACCTTTGTGGAAAGCCGCCGGCTCGTCTTCGGCCCGGGCTTTCTCTTCTGTCGCGGGGAAGTATATATTGAATGTGGCTCCTTCGCCGGGCTGGCTGTAAACGGTGATTTCGCCGCCATGACCTTTGACGATTCCATGGACCACCGACAGCCCCAGCCCCGTCCCCTCGCCGGTGGGTTTGGTGGTGAAGAATGGCTCGAATATGCGTTCTTGCGTCTGTTCGTCCATTCCGGGGCCGGTGTCTGAAATTGTTATCCGCACGTATTTACCGGCGGACATGGCGGGATGGTTCCAGATAAACTCCCGATCCGCCTCAAAAATTGCGACGCTGATTGTAATACGCCCGCCCGTTCCCCGCATGGCGTAAGCCGCGTTGAGGGAGACGTTCATCACCACCTGGCTTACCTGGGATGGATCGGCCATCGCATAACCGGATTGGGAATCCAGCTCCTCGATTATCTCGATGTTCGCCGATATCGCAACGCGCGCGAGTTTCAACGCCTCTTTCACGGCCAGGTGGATCATCACCGGGGTCTTCTCATGTTCGCTCTCGCGGCCGAAGGTGAGGATATGCTTGACGATGTCCCTGGCCCTTCCCGCCGCTTTGACGACTTCGCGAAGGTCTCCCGCGATCTCGCCGCGATCCTGCAAATCAGCTATCGCCATCTCCGTATATGCGATTATCGGGCTGAGCAGATTGTTAAAATCGTGCGCTATGCCGGCCGCCAGCGAGCCGAGGGCTTCCAGCCTCTGCGTCTTTCGCGTCTGCCGTTCGAGCTTGCTCTCGCGGGTTATGTCGCGCTTTACGGCTATGTAGTTGACTATCTCGCCGGCCGCGGACTTCACCGGGGTTATGCTCCCCTCTTCTTCAAACAGCTCGCCGTTCTTCTTTTTATTTATAAATCGGCCTTTCCAGGTGTCACCGCCGGATATCGTCTCCCAGAGGTTCTTGTAGAACGCGTCATCCTGCTTGCCGCTCTTGAGTATGCCCGGATTCCGGCCGATCGCCTCTTCCCGCTTGTAGCCTGTCGTATTCTCGAACGCGGGATTGACGTACTGTATGATCCCCTGAGCGCCGGTGATCACGATGGCCTCGGTGGCTTGATGGATCGCCGTGACAAGCCGCTCCCGTTCCTGCCCGGCGAGTTTGGCTTCCGTTAAATCCCGCGCCGCCGCCGTGAAAAGGCCGCCGCGCGCAAGCTTGGCGTGGGTGATGGTTATCTCCAGCGGGAAGACTGTCTTGTCCTTCTTTTGACCATCCAATTCCATCCTCCTGCCCAGGATGCGCGAGACGCCTGTCTGGACGTATCTGGCAAGCCCCTGTTGATGCGCCTCCCGGTAATCTTCCGGCATGAGAACCCCGACATTGGCGCCGATCAACTCCTCCGCGCCGTAGCCCCACACTTTCGAGGCCTCCCGGTTCGCCTGGACTATCTTGCCCGTCTCGTCGGCCACGATGATGGCCTCCCCTATCACGTCGAGCACGTCCGACAGGCGTTGACGGGAGTCCAAAAGCCGCCCGGTGTTTTCATTGAGCTGTTTTAGCGCGGGAAGGAATATGAATAGCGACGCGATGATCACAGTCATCAGGATCGCTCCGATGAAAGCCAGCTCCAACTGTTGCAAATCCGCCACGGAAATTTTGCTCTCGCTTTCATATTGCTGGACGAGAAAATCGAGTGAATTCACCAGTTCACCCTGGGCCACGTGAAGAATCCCGTTCACATCGGAAGCGCTGGCGGCAAGCCCGCTCTCCGGCGCGGTGGCGACCTTTCTTATTATTTGGAGGTATGATCGAACCTGGGCGTCGAGGTTTACGGGGGCTTCCATGAATATGGCGCGGCCCTGCGGCGATAGTTTGCCAGTAAGACCAAGCCCGGCGTCGCCATGCATGAAGCCGTTATGGGATTTCTCCATCCTGCCGGCAATGTCCATAAGCTCCTTGCGTAATTTCTCTTTTTCCGCCGGATCGCGGCTGTTGAAAAGCCGGAGGGAAAAGAGCGCCGCCCTTTGGGAGAGCATCCTTTGCATTCCGCTGAGGTTGATCACGGTAGCGGTTATTTTATACTCCTCTACCGCTCTGTAATGGGTGATGTTGACCGCCACCGCCAATACAGCCAACAGACCGGTGGCGATGGCGTACCGGATGACTATGTTGTTGTGGGAGGTGGTGATAGAACTCTTGGCGTCATTATCGGTCATCATATGCCGCTCTCCTCACGAAGTAATCGATCGGTTTCCGAATCTTCCGAAGAACAGGTCTTTACGGGCTGCCGCCCAAATACTTTGCCGCCGTTTCAGCGACGCCGTCCCGGGCGTAGCGCGGCGCGCCGTGCCCTTGCAAAGCCGCGGAAAACAGCGTTCGTTTCGTGTGCTCTCCCTTTTGAGCGCCAGGCCGTGCACTTTTGACTTTTGTCCCCGTGGCGTGGGCCGATGGAGATAAAGCGGCAATAGGTACTGTTGCCGCAAAAGAAATGCTCCACCGCATTGTGTCCCCTCCATGAAAGAGAGTTTGGACTGCGAGTACTGGAATTCTTTAGTGAGAATCTACCCCCCCCCCCCCCCGAAAAGTCAAGATTATTTTTCCTGCGCGGTCATAAAGAATCAGACCAATGGATTTGTACTTGCTTGTATTGCGTTCTTCGCGGGAGAGCGGAACCCGCTGGATTTTTATCCGAAAATCGCGCCTCAGAAAAAAGTCAGGCTTTTCTTTTTACTGACTGTGATAGTAATATCAAAATGACAAAGCGTTACTCGATGAGCAAACACGAGCCTTTAAACGAATGCAAACAGAAGAATTCATCCCCGTAACCATAGACAAGTCTCACATCACCACCATAGGTGAGAGGCTATACACCGAGAGCATCGAGTTTGTCCGCGAGCTTGTCAACAACGCATATGACGCGGACGCCACGCTGGTCAATGTCATTGCCGGCGAGGACTCCATCGAAATCCGCGATAACGGAACCGGCATGGACAGGGATGGGTTGATGCAGTATTTCAACATCGGTTCCCAGCAAAAGCTCAATTCCCCGAAATCTCCGGTGCATGGGAGAGACAGGATCGGGCAGTTTGGCATCGGGAAGTTCGCAAGCCTGGCGGCGTGCAGGAGATTCGAGGTCATCACCAAAAAGGGGGATTTCACCGGCAGGGTGGTGTTTGACAAGGAACGCTGGGAGATGGAAAAGGACATCTGGCGGCTTCCCCTCGAATCGCTCCCCGCTGATTTCAGAAGTGAAAGCGGCTCGACAATCATATTGTTCGGGCTGGAGCGCAAGTTCAGGCCCGAAGACATAGAGGAAAAGATAATCGAAGGGACTCCCATCAAGGCGCCTCATTTCAAGGTCAAAATCAACAATCATACGGTGGCCCCGCGAAGCCTTTCCGGTCACAAGATTCCGATCCTGGAAGGGACGCCCTTTGGCGCCGTCACGGGGGAAATAGTGATCCTGCCGGAGACGGCGTCAATGCAAGCGGAGCCGGGCGTCGAGGTGAAGGTCAAGCAGGTCACCGTCAGGCGGGAGCTTTTCGGCATGGAGACCTGGGGAAAGGCGATGGGAAGGGTCCGGGGGGAGCTGAACGCCGATTTTCTTCCGGTCACAAGCGACCGGACAGGTTTTATAAAAGACTCCGAGGAATATAGGAGTTTTCTGACCATTGCCGCGCAGGTAATGGAAGGAGTAAAACTATACCTTCAGAGATTGACCACGAAAAAAGAGGGAAAGAAAGTCGGCAAGGCGCTCAAGGAAACCCTTCAGCGGATTTATAAAGCCCTTGCCGCGAATCCGGATCTTTCACCATTCGGATCGCTCCCCCTGGGTGATGAGGCCAAAGGGGCAGGCGGAGCCGCCGCGACATCCGGGACAAAGGAAGGCGCTTCGGAGGTGGTGGCGTCAGAGGAAAAAATAAAGGAGCCGCCCAAAAAGAGAAAAAAGAAACCGAAGGTAAAGAGCCTTACGCCAAACGCGATAATAAAAAGGATAAAGTTCGGGGAGACGGGCGTTTCTTGCGTCGTGGACAGCTTCGGTGAGAACGGCGCTGAAGTGTTCTCCGAAGAGACAATGATTTATATAAACCGCGACCATCCGCTGTATAAAAGAGAGGCCGCGAAGGTTGACACCCACACATTAAACCTCGCCCGCCTGATTACCCAGGAAATAGCCCTGATGAAAGACCCGAAAAATCCAAGACAGGCTTTTGAACGCCAGAGCAAGCTTTTAAGGGACGCTTTTGTGGACAAAATATTCGGCTCGGCGGAATAGGCTCAGCCGGCAGTAAATTAAAAGGCCCCGATTCACTTAAAAGGCGGATCGGGGCTTTTTTGTTTGACCACGCCATGTTAAAATCAACCATAAAGTTTTCAAGGCGGAAAAGATGATCACCCTTAAAATTCCAAAGGATGCCGAAGAGAAGCTGGAAAAGCTTGTCAATAAGACCGGCAAAACAAAAAGCTATTACGCACGGAGGGCTTTGCTGGATTTCCTGCGGGACAAGGAAGATTACGATATTGTCATGGCCCGGATAAAAAAGGGGCGGCCAACAATTCCTATAGACGAGGCCGAGAGGCGCCTTGGCCTCAAAGATTGAATTTGAACCTGACGCTCTAAAAGAGCTTTCAAAACTGGACGAGCCTGTCCAGAAAACGATTTTTAATATTTCCGGGAGCGCATCTCCCCCTTAAAAGACCCCCGCAGTTGCGGAAAACCGCTGACCGGGGACAAAAAAGGCCTTTGGCGATACCGGATAGGCGATTACCGGGCGGTCTGCGCGATAGACCAAGTCAGGCAGATGGTAATCGTTTACCGCATCGGCCACAGAAAAGAGATATACAGAAAGCCGTAGCGGCTTCCCCCGGCGGAAGGGGGGGGATTTACCTCTTCCTGGAGAGCCCGTCACGCCAAAGGCGGGACGGGCGAGGGTGAAGTTATTAACCGTCTCATAATAGTATTGACATAAGTGGATATATGCGTTACGCTGTAGTCCATGAAGAATACAGATGGGCGCGGGCTTGATAGTAAGACATTGACGCAGTTGCGCAAGCGGGCTGTGGCCTGTGTGCAGA
>JACRLM010000017.1 GCA_016235255.1 Nitrospinota bacterium
AGCCCAGGTTGAGGAAAGTGAGCGGTTATAAACACCTGCCAGAACTGCGTGAGATCATGAAACGGGCTCTGGCGGGGAAGATAATGGTGAAAGCGGCGTGACGGTCATGCCGGGAGTTTCAACTAAAAAAGGGATTGACTCTCCGGCCGGTACTCGGGTATCACTAGATGATATGGTAATGTAACTCTGCGATTGTTCCACAGTTAAATACTGTGTATTTGCGTTTACTGTGCTTGTACTTCCATTGGAACATAATCCGGTTGTAGCTACGGTCTGGAATAAATAAACCCCGGAGTAATCCGCAACAGACAAGCTATCCGCAACAGACGAAACGGCCCCTCCCCCGCCGCCACAGGATAGTGTGGGTAATAAAAATATGATACAAAGCATTGAGAGCTTTAGATGTAATCTCTTTCTCATGAGCTTGCCATCCTCTGTTTTTTTGCTTTACTTGTGGACTCTTTCGCCTGAAGGAGTTATTAATTCTCCGTTTTCAAGCAAGGTGTTGCCAATAGTTCCCTTCCCCCCCCATTTGCAGGAGGGAAGGGGAGTACGGATTCACAAGATGCTCAGGATTGTTCTCAACCTCATGGCTAGAACACAAATCCTAGTATTAAGCCCAGTTGGGTATAATCACCGGTGATGCTTGCGCTACCTATGGATACTTTTGAGCCTGTCAGCATTCTCACGTCGCCGCCGATGATTATCCGTTCTATTCTCCACAGAAGTCCCGCATTCAGTAATAATCCCACTCCAGAACCACTGCCGGCAGCTGAGGCTGAAGCCGTGCCTTTTGTAGCGGTGACGTCAAAAGTATAATTAGCCATGCCCAAACCAGCGCCCAAATATGGCCTGAGATTTTGCTCTTCGTTGAAATACTTTCTTGCGCCAACGTCAACCTCGGTAAAAGAACTTTTTACTTTGAATGTGATGCCTGGATATGACGATAAATAACCGGTAGCTTCGCTTGATTGTCCGGCTGCCAGAACTACAAACATTGATGCTGGCCAGGATTCATATCTAAAATCAAAATCACCACCGATGAACGTTTGGGTCTCAACAGGTTTCCAGTCGCTTGAATTCAACGATCTCTGCCCACCCATCAAGGTGAAATTGGTTATAATTTTCTCATTTGTTTCCGCAGCCGCAACGCCTGTAATTGCGAAGAACACAGCGAGCAGAGCCAAGGCGAGGATATTTTTAGACATTTGACTTTTCCCCAATTTAAGGATTTCTCCAGTTATAAAATTCCCCTTACACGGAAGGCTACCCCCCCCCCCCCGGAAAGTCAAGATAAAATATTGCTTGTGGCGAAAGGATTTGAACCGATAATTCCCAATGTCATCATTTTGGAATAGGCTGGATTAATAAGGCGCCAAAAGCTTTCCGCAGAGGTAATCCCTATTGGCATGGCGGCCTTTATGGCATAATGATTTTTATATGGGGAAACAAAATCATAAATCGTGTGCGGTCTTAAAATGAATGCGGTTCTATTGGACAAAATGAGCGGCCTGAAGGATCTTTGCGAAAAATATTACGTTCTTCGCCTTGAACTGTTCGGTTCTGCGGCGAAAGGCGAATTTATTCCCGGCAAGAGTGATCTGGATTTTCTCGTGGAATTCCGGAGAACGGAAGCTATGAACGTGGCTGACCAGTATTTCGGACTGTTGGAAGATTTGAAAAAACTGTTCGATTGCAACGTGGACCTGGTCATGAAAAAAGCAATGCGTAATCCTTATTTCATAAGGTCGGTAAACCAGACAAGCGTGCCTCTTTATGCCGCCTGATATTCCAAAACTTCTGGAAGATATACGCGAAGCTGGTGAGTTTATTCTTAAATCGGCCGCTGGACTCGATTTCGATCAATTTGATGAAAACAGGCTTCTGCGGCAAGCAGTCGAGCGGAATTTCGAAATAATTGGAGAAGCCCTTTTACGCATCAGGCGGTCTGATCCGAAAATATCGGCTCGGATCGGAGACGAACTGAAAATAATAGGATTCCGGAATGTCATAGCGCATGGCTATGACATGATTGACAATGAGATTGTCTGGCTTATTATTCATAACGAATTGCCAGTGTTGATATCCAAGGTTAGGGATTTGCTTAAGGATGCCGAAGGATTTTAGGTGAACATATGACCGGACATATTGACGGCAAGGCGTTCAAGGACCTGTTCAAGGCGGGGGCCCACAGGGTGGCGGTGTCCCGCGATTACCTGAACAGCATAAACGTGTTCCCCGTGCCGGACGGGGACACGGGCAGCAACATGGCCGAGACCCTGACGAACGCCGCCGAATGCCTGGAGACTGTGGACGATTCGTCGCTTGCCAGCGTGCTGGAGACCCTTTCCACTAAATTGCGCATGGAAGCCAAGGGGAACTCCGGGGTGATCCTTTCCGAGTTCTTCTATGGCATGTTCCTCAAGCTAAAGCAGGAGGAGCGGGTGCATCCGGAAAGGTTTGTGGAGGCGCTCACAAACGGCAAGGACATGGCCTATGCCGCCCTGGCAGAGCCGAAAGAGGGGACGATCCTCACCATTATCCGGAAGGCGTCCGACAGGCTCCACCACGCCAAGGAGGACATGCGCGACATGATTCACACCGTCGAACGGCTGGTGGAAAGCGCCCGGCTGGCGGTGGAGGAGACGAAAGGGGAGATGGAGGTGCTCAAAAAGAACAAGGTGGTGGACTCCGGGGCGCACGGTTTCCTGCTTTTCTGGGAAGGGGCGCTCGGCTGCATGAAAGGGGAGATAGACGCCTCCACCATACTAAAGCCGATAAAAAGGATTTTCACCACGGAGCAGAAAGAGGATATCAAATACCGGTTCTGCACCGAGGCGCTGGTGAAAGGGGAGGGGATGGACAGGACTGTGGCCCGGGCGGAGCTTTCAAAAATGGGGGACTCGCTTATCGTCACCGGCGACGGTTCCATCCTGAAGGTCCACGTGCACACAAACGATCCGCAGGCGGTATTCGCCCTGCTTGGCGCCATGGGGACGCTGGTGAAGACCAAGGCGGACGACATGATCGCCCAGAACACCCAAAAGGCCGCCAACGAGAAAAAGGCGGCGGTGCGGGTGCTCACCGATTCAACGTGCGACCTGGACCTTGAGTTGATGGAGGAGAAAGAGATCGAGATGGCGCCGTTGCGCGTGATGTTCGGCGAGGAGACATTGCGCGACAGGGTGGACATCACCGTGGACGAATTTTACGAAAGGCTGCAACGCTCGCCCATATTGCCCCGCACATCCCTTCCGGCGGCGGCTGATTTCATGCAAGGCTACGAGCATATCGCTCCATATTGCGAGAAGATACTTGCGGTTTACCTGTCGTCCACGCTTTCCGGGACATGGCAGGCGGGGCGCAAGCGTGGCGAGGAGTTCGGCGGGGACAAGGTTGTGGCGTACGATTCGGGGCAGGCCTCCATGGCGATGGGATTGATGACGCTGGAGGCGGCCAATATGGCGGAGAAGGGAGAGCCGCTGGACAAGATAATCGCCCGGCTGGACGAAATAAAGGGGAAAGTCTCCACCTATTTCACTGTGGACACGCTGGAGTTCCTGGCGAAAAACGGCCGGATAGGCCTTGCCAAGAAAGGTGGTGGGCCAAGCGCTGGGGCTAAAACCGATTTTAAAGTATTCGGAAGGGCAGGTGCGTTCGTGCGCAAAGGCCTTTGGAAGGCGCAGTATGATGGAAAAGCTCCTGGGGATCCTTGAAAATGACGCGCGCAAACCGGGATTCGAGGGGGTGTATGCCCTGGCATGGTCGAACAATCCGGAGATGAGGGACGAACTGATGGAGAAGATGAAGAAGCGGCTGGACATGAAATCGCTCGTCATCGGGCGCATATCCCCGGTCGTTGGCGCCCACACAGGCCCCGGCGCGCTGGGGGTGTTTTGCTATTGAAGGGTCTTGGGAGGCTGGTAAATAATAATCAATGCGGCTGATTGCTCCGATGGCGGCCACTATTTTAGAAAGAAGGAAAACATGAAAAAGCATTTGCTGACGTTGATTGCGCTTGCGCTGGCGGTGTCGTCCGGGGCGTGCGGGTTCACTCGCGTGGAGACGGGCGAAGCGGGCCTGCGCAAGACCTGGGACGGCGAGATCAAGTCCGAAGAGCTGGGAGTCGGCTTCCATCAGACGATCGTCGGCAGCGTCATCATCTTCGCCACCAAGGAGATATTGCTCACCGAGGAGAACATGACCCCGGCCTCCAAGGACAAGTCCACCCTGAAGGACTTCGACATCAATTTCACGTACACGGTGGACCCCAAGTCCATCGCCGAACTGTACACCAAGTACAGCATCACTTCGCACATGACAAACCCCAAAAGCGAAGGGTATGAAATCTTTCCGATGGGCAATTTTGTCACCACCATAGTGCGCGCCGCCACATATTCGGCGGTGGCGGAGTTCGACGCCCTGGAGGTGAACAACAACCGCAAGCAGATCGAGGAGCGCGTCAAGTCGCTGGCGAACGAAAAACTGGCCGGAGAAAAGCTTGAAGGCAAGGTCCACGTCAACATGGTCACGGTCCGGAACATCCAGCTTGCCCCGGAGATAGTGGAAAGCGCCAACCGCGTCTCGCAGGCGCAGAACGAATTGACGGCGAAAAAGACGCAGGTTGAGATCGCCGTGCAGGAGGGAAGACGGATCGAGGCTCTGTCCCGGCAGACGGACGAGAAATACGTGCGCCTGCTCAATGCCCAGGCGGCGATGAAGACCGCCGAGGCGATCGAAGAGGCGGCCAAGAAAGGCTCGACGATATGGGTTGTCCCGAACAACTTCGTGTCGCTTGGGAACACCACGGGAAGATAATCTTGAGGAGCGCGATGAGCGGAATGGCGCGAGTTGACGGGCGGATTGAGTTTGACGCGGCAAAAATACCGGAGATATGCCGCCGTCATAACATAGCCAGATTGGCCCTGTTTGGATCGGTGATCCACAAGGATTTCAGGCCCGAAAGCGATGTTGACGCCCTGGTGGAGTTCGAGCAGGGGAACACGCCAGGCCTTGAATTTTTCGAGATACAGGCGGAGCTGTCGGCTGCTTGCGGCAGGATGGTGGACCTTAATACCAAACAGGATTTAAGCCCGTATTTCAGGGATGAAGTGCTTGGCGAAGCTGTGGTGATTTATGACAAAAAGGAATGACGGCATAAGCCTGCGCCAGATGCGCGATCACGCGCAAGAGGCGCTTGATCTTGTAAAGAACCTGACGCGGGAAGACATTGATTACGACCGTGTGCTATGCCTTGCCCTCATCCAGCTTCTTCAGATCACAGGCGAGGCGGCCACGAGAGTTTCAGAGGAAAAAAAGGAAGCGACGGCGGAAATAAAGTGGAATTCAATAATCGCCCTTCGCAACCGTCTTATTCACGGATACGATTCTATAAATATAGACATTCTGTGGAGCATAATAGCGAAAGACTTGCCGGAGTTGGTGGAAAGACTGAACGTTGAAATCGCGGATTAGTATTATTCAGCTATGCTAATAGCATTATAGATTAATATCTGTGTTCGAATAGCGACACTATCCGCATCACTATCCGGAAAGTAAGCCCCCATATCTCCCTCCCCTGATAAAGGAACGCTGGGCGGGGGGCGCCTTCGCCGGGGAGAGTTGTGGTTCTTTTCACGAAGGAGCCGTTCATAAAATGGTCCACCGGCGCCCAGAAGAATTCCTCCACCTCGCCGTTGGGCACGTTCATCACAGGCTCGCCATGCACCACCCCCACCACAGGCCACACGGCAAAGCCGGTGGAGGCGGTGTCCATCAGAGGGAGCATGCCCAGTATCTTTATGTGCCCGCCTCCGATACCGGTCTCTTCTTCCACCTCCCGCAACGCGGTCTGCACGGGAGTCTCCCCCGGCTCCATCCGCCCTCCGGGAAAGGCTATCTGGCCTGGGTGATAGTTCAGGTTGGCGGAGCGGCGTATGAATCCAAAGGACGCTTCGCCGTTTATAAGCGCCACAGGGGCCAGCGTTGCGGCCATTATCCTTCCGGGCGCGGCGTTGCCTTGCGGCTCCATTAGAAGAGCATGCGAGGCCCGCCGGGTGAATTCATCAAGTTCCATGTGGGCGCCTGCCGGTTGTTTAATAAATCCCGCCGTTACATAATGAAACGGCGCCAAACTACAACTTCATTATAGTATTCATCCCATGGATTTGCGGATAGTAAACGGCGAGGTGGTGGACCCGGCGGCCGGGGCGATGTCGGAGAATAAGACCGTCCATGTGTCCGGCGGCAAAATAGCCCCGGCGTCCGCGCAGAACGCCGAGGTGATAAACGCGGCCGGATGCGTGGTGATGCCTGGCGGCGTGGACATACACACGCATATCGCCGGTCCGCTTTTCACCGCCGCCATGACCGCGCAGACCGGATCGCCCCCCACGCCGGACGAAATAAACGAACGGTTGCGCAAGACCGGCGTGGACTATCTGCTTATGGGCTACACCACAGTGGTGGAGCCCGCCGCCCCTCTTGCCTTCGCGATGCAGGCCCACGGACATCTTGCCCGGATACCGGTCCTGGACAAGGCCATGCTCGTGCAGGCGGTGTTAAACGAGCCTGTATTGCGCCTGATCGAAAAAAGGGATATTGCGAGGCTTTCCAAAATCCTGGGCTGGATGGTGGAATCGTCCAAATCCCTTTCGATAAAACTGACCGATCCGGCGGCGGATTTTAAAATATCCCCGGTGGAGATAATCGTTTCCATGGCCGATGCTGTCCGCAGGCTTGGCCTCCCCCATCCGCTTCACGTCCACTTGAACGATCTTGGCGCGGCCGCAGGGCACACGGCGGCGGTGGAGACCGTCAAGGCGCTTGCCGGGATTCCGGCGCATATCGCCCACCTGCAATTCCACTGTCACGGCGGAAGCGGTGGAACTCCGCGCTCGGAGGCCGGGCGCGTGGCGGAGGCGGTGAACAAGAATCCGAACGTAACTTTCGACGCCGGGCATATAGTGTTCGGCCCAACTGTCACCGTCACCTCCGATTCCACATTCGGCCCCAAGCTTGCCAGGATCACCGGCAAAAGCGCCGTGGAGCAGGGCACCGGCCTTGGCGGCGGATGTTTTGCCCAGCGTTATGAATACAAGGCAAGCTCGCTTGTGAACAGCATGCAATGGGCCTGCGGGCTGGAATTGATGCTGCTGGCGGAAGATCCGTGGCGGGCGTTCCTGTCCACCGACCATCCGAACGGCGGGAGTTTCACATCATACCCATACATAATCCGTCTGCTGATGGACGAAAGTTTCAGAAAGCATGAGACGGGAAAAATTAATCCGCGGGGGCTGGCGCTGACGAGCCTCCCTTCAATCCGGCGGGAGTATTCGCTGGGTGAAATCGCGGTGATCACGCGTTCCGGCCCGGCAAGGCGGCTTGGGCTTGATAACAAAGGGAGCCTTGCCGCCGGCGCGGACGCGGACATCGCCATATACCGAAAGGACGGCGATTACGAAAAGATGTTCACGAAGGCCGAGTGGGTGATAAAAGCAGGGCTGGTGGTGGTGCGAAACGGGGCCGTGGTGGACAGTCCGCCGGGGAAAACATTTTACGCGCCGCCATTGGAAAGTTTTGCGGAAATTCCAGCCGAGTTCGCATCGTATCCAGAACTTGCGGACAGGGAGCGATTCCCTGTGACCGCAGGGATGCTCCCCTGGGGCAAGCCTGTGGGCGGTTGAGCCCATTTCACCTTTGAGATTCTTCACTGCGCATACGCTCCTTTCAGCATCCGTATAAGCGGCTGTCATTCTGAGGCGAAGCCGAAGAATCTCCTTTCACAGCGGTATTTAACGGCTTAAGCCAGCCCGTGGGTTTTGAGAAGTTCCTCATCGCAAAGCAGTGCGTCCGGCGCCCCTTCCGCCACGATCTTGCCATCGCTCATGATCACGACCCTGCCGCAAAGTTCCCGGACAAGCCCGAAGTCGTGGGTGGCGATTATCTGCGCCCCGCCTATCGTCTTTAACGTTGCGATAAGCTCCCGCCTGTTTTTCGGGTCCAGCCCCCCCGTCGGCTCGTCGAGCGCCAGCAATGGAACGCCCATGGAGAGCACCGTGGCGATGGCCGCCCTTTTTTTCTGCCCGGCGCTCAAGTGATATCCGTTCCTGTTGGAAAGCTGCGGCAGCCCGAGCCTGTTGAGCGCGTCCATCGCTTTTGCGACCGCATCATTTTCAGAAAGCCCCATGTTGCGCGGGCCGAAGGCCACGTCGTCGAGCAGGGTGGGCATGAAAAGCTGGTCGTCCGGATTCTGGAACACAAGGCCGACCCGCTTGCGGACTTCCTTGAGGTTGCGTTTTATCACCGGAATCCCGAACACCGAAACGCTCCCTTCGCCCGTCAGCACGCCGTTAAGGTGGAGCAGTAACGTTGATTTCCCCGCCCCGTTGGCGCCAACAAGTCCCACTTTCTGGCCATCGTCCACCCGCAAAGATACACCGTCGAGCGCCAGAGCGCCGTCCGGATATGTGAACCGCAGGTCTTGTGTGAGCGCCGCCGGTATCAAATCTGTCACGAGGCGATCCTCACCGCAAGCAGAAATAGGGCCGAGGCGGCCACGCTGGCCATATCTTTCATTGTCATGGCTCGCGCCGGGCCTGTTATGAACGATCCGCTGTGGCCCCGCGAAAGCATGGCGTTGTATATCCGCTCGCCCCGTTCGTAACCGCGGACATACAGCGTGCCGATCATCCCCCCTGCCACGCCTGCGTTCCATATCCATTTCCCGCCATACAGCCGCAGGTCGCGCGCAAGTTTCATCCGCCGAGCCTCTCCCGCCAGCGAGAATATCTGGCGGTGTGTGAAGCCTATTATGTTGACGAACCCGGCGGGCACACGCAGCCGCTCCAGCCCCTCCATAAGTTTCGGGAACGGTGTTATGGCCGACAGTGTGAAAAGACATGCGGCGCACACATACGCCTTCACCGAGGCCCCGGCCAGGATCAAAAGGCCGGATTTGGACAATGAAACGCCAGCTAAAACATAATATCCGCCGGCCGCGCCGGTATTCATGAACGGGACGAATAGCGCCGCCGCCAGGGTGAAAGGGATCACCGCCGCCGCCGAAAATAATATGCGGACGGCTGATGCGCCCGAAAACGCGCCCCATAAAAGCGCGAAGGCAAGGTATACGACGAAAGCCGCCGGTGATGTGATTGGCGTGGTGACGCAGGCGAGTATCAATGAAAACGCGATGAGTATTTTTGGCCGGGCGTCCATCGCGGAGCCGGAGTCCACAGCCCCGGTGAAGTTCATCCCCGGTTGTCCGTGGAAGCGGCCGCGCTTTTGCGTGTGATAAACTTGCCCACGCCATACCCGGCGGCGGCGGCCAACAGCGCCCCGAAAATACCGGCCGCTCCCTTGCCACCCCAAGGGGCCGGGAAGGTGTAACCGGCGAAGAGCGCCAATGATCGCGCGGAACTTTCTTTTTCCATCGGGGCAAAGCCCCCCTGCGCGGCCACTTTTTCCAATCCGTCCGGAGATTCGGAGGCATATGGCGAAACGAACGCCGCCAGAACAAGGCATACGCCCATGGCCGTCAGAAAGAAATAGCGATTCCGCA
This sequence comes from Nitrospinota bacterium, assembly GCA_016235255.1. Taxonomy (NCBI): domain Bacteria; kingdom Pseudomonadati; phylum Nitrospinota; species Nitrospinota bacterium. The sequence continues at coordinate 9,563 of JACRLM010000017.1, forward strand.
TCTTTACGCCGAAAATGTTCATGTTCGAAGCTTACGCAATTATCGCAAAAAAGCGGGAAGGAAGCCATCGGTACATCAATTCACCGCGACGATGGATGATTGTGACCAGGGAGACGCGGAGGCGCAGAGTAAAGAAATGAATTCGCTCTGTGTGTGCGTGGTGAAAATCTTTTCCTGATCATTTTGCTTATGCCAACGGAGCCACGATTGACTAAAGACCGGGCCGGGCTCATTGCCGCTATTTCTCCATCACCGGTTTTTCAGGTATTGCTTCGAATCCCGGTAATAGTTTTCGTGCGGACCGATCATGACAAGCTCAATATCCTTTCCCGATTTGCGGTAGGCGAGGAGGTATTGTGTGTTCTTAAGCTTGAATTTGTGGATGAATACGCCCCGCAGGTCGCCTTTTTTTTCATCGCCGATGGAAATATTTTCCACGATTGCTTTTATCTGCGCGTCCAGGATGTCCTTTTCCTGTTTTGCGAGCTTTTTAACTTTTTGCTGGAACGATCTTGACTGGAATATTTTCACGGCGGACTACCCGAATTTGTATTCCGATCTTTCACCCCGCTCCAGTTCCGCAAGCCCGATCATGATTTCTTTTATCAGAGAATACGGCAGGTCCGGATTTTCCTCGGCGAACTTGCCCATAAGCGCCCAATGCTCGATCTGTCCCGCAAGCGACCTATGGTCAATTCCGCCGAATTTTCGCGCTTCGGCGATAAGTCCGTCTGAAATCCTCACTGCGGTAGCCATAAAGACGCCTCCATGTCAAAATGCAACGTAGGAAGAATAATATAGCAAATAGTTGCAAAATGCAATTCAGGCGCGGTCACGGACTCTTTATAGCTTCGGCGGCCCGCCGGCAATAGCCACAGTGGCGGTGGCGCTACTTTTATTATTTGCCTCCCGTTTGTCATATAATAAAAACCCTTGAACATCTGAAGACGGGGGCCGATGGAGTCGTTCGATATTGCGGTGATAGGGGCGGGGCCGGGGGGGTACTCGGCGGCCTTGCGGGGGGCGGCCCTCGGGCTTTCCGTGTCGATAGTGGAAAAAGGGGAGATCGGCGGGGTCTGCCTGAACACGGGATGCGTCCCTGCCAAAAGCTGGGTGGCGGCGGCGGAGACGGTGGACTTTGCCAAGGCGATGGGGCAGTTCGCCGCGGAACCGTTCAGCTATACGATTGACTTTGCCAAGATGGCGGCGCGGCAGAGGGCCATCGTCGCCCAGTTCCGGAAGGCCGTGACCGTGGCGCTGGAAAAGGCCGGTGTGAAGATATTCCATGGCGAGGGGAGGTTTGTGTCACCGTCGGCCATGTTCGTTGGCGATGCCAAGATCGGTTTTAAAAACGCGGTGATCGCCGCAGGTTCCATCCCCGCCCGGCTTTTCGATTTTGATCCGGCGCTCCTGCTGGACAACACTTCCATTTTTGATCTTGAGTCCGCGCCCAAGTCCATCCTGATAATCGGCGGCGGCGCCATCGGATGCGAGATGGCGGGGGTGATGTCCCGGCTTGGCGCGGAAGTGACCATTGTGGAGGCCATGAGGCGCATATTGCCGATGGAGGACGCGGAGGTGGCCGATACGCTGTCCCGCGAATTCCGGAAGCGCAAGATCAACGTGATCACTGGCTCCGGCGTGGCGAAACTGGAAAAATCGGGAGAAATGATCGTTGCCACGCTAAAAGATGGAAAAACGGTGACCGCCGAAAAAGCGCTGGTGTCCGTCGGGCGAAAGTATGCGACGGCGGCGCTTGGGCTGGACAAGGCGGGGGTCGCCACCGGGGCGCGGGGCGATATCCCGTCGGATGAATTCGGCCGCACATCGGTGGATAACATCTTCGCGGTTGGTGACGTGGCGGGGAAAAATCTTCTGGCGTACACGGCGTACAAGGAGGGGATATTGGCCGCCGAAGTGATCGCAGGCAAAAATCCACAGGCTCCGGTGAAGACCGCGATTCCGTCGGTGGTTTTCACCATCCCGGAGATAGGTTCCGTTGGGGTGACGGAGGATTCCGCCCCGGCTGGACACAAAAAGGGGATATTCCTTTTCCGCGCGCTGGCCCGGGCCCACGCCGCCGGGGAGATCGCCGGGTTCGTAAAGATCATCGCAGACGGGACGACGGACAAATTGCTCGGCGTCCACATAATCGGCCCGCGCGCCACCGACATGGTCCATACAGCCTGCATTGCCATGGCATGCGGCCTGACCGCGCAAAAATTCGGCGAAATGGCGTTCGCCCATCCCACCTTCGCAGAGGCGATGATGGAGGCGGCCCACGACGTCCACGGCGTTTCCATCCATAAGTGAGAATATGGCGGCAAACCCACGGCGCATAGCGTTGGCAAACCGCAAAGGCGGGTCGGGAAAGACCACCACCGCGGTGAACCTGGCCGCCGGGCTTGCCCTGCGCGGGGAGCGTGTGCTGCTCGTGGACATGGACCCGCAGGCTTCCGCCTCCATCCACCTTGGGGCCGAGGCGGACGATGATACGCCGTGCATATACGAACTGCTGCTGGGGATGGAGGAGGACGCGGGCAAGGCGGTGGTGAAGACCAAGGTGGAAAAGCTGGATATCATTCCGGCGGCGCCTCGCCTTGCCGGGGCGGAACTGGAACTATGCGATCTGCCCGGGCGGGAGCGGCGGCTTTCACACCTGTGGCAGGGTCTTATGGCGAAGTACACATACGTTATCGTGGACTGCCCGGTGTCGCTGGGTATATTGGCGCTCAACGCCCTTGTGGCCTGCGATGAAATTATCGCCCCGGTGCAGACCCATCATCTTTCCATAGTGGCGGTGCGGCGGCTGCACGAAATAGTGCAGAAGGTCAACGCCACGCTCAATCCCGCGCTGAAAATTGTGGGCCTCGTGCCGACGATGGTGGACAGGAGGATGAAAATAAGCGACGAACTTATCGCGCAGATGGAAAAAGCGTACGGGCGCAACCTGCTGCGCCCCATCATCAGATTGGACGCCAAATTGGCGGAGGCCCCGGCCCGTGGCAAGCCGATACAATTGTTCGCCCCCAAGTCCAACGGCGCCTATGATTACACCGTGCTGGCCGACGACATAAGGACGATGTGACCGCGATGGCGAAACTTCCGATAATGGGGCGCGGGCTGGACGCGATCATACGCGACACCGTCGCCGATTCGCCCCGCCCCGCCGTTGACCCGGAGGAGATCGCCAGGCTCAAGAAAGCCATCGAAGAGGAAGTATCAAAGGGAGCCCAACTGGCGGCCCGGCTGGGGGAGAAGGAGGTGTTGGCCGAAAAACTCTCCGAAGAGGTGAAGGGGCTGCGCGGAAAGCTGGACGAAGAGATACCCCAGGGCCCGGCGCGGGACATACTGGTGGAGACCATGCGCCAGTCCGCCGACAAGTTCGACAAGGCGGGAAACCTGCTGGACGCGTTCCATCTTTACAGGCGTATTTTAAGGATCGCGCCGGACGACATTGGCGCGCTCAAGGAAGTGGCGACAATATATTACAGCGCCGGATTTCTGGAGCGGGCGGCCGAATGCCTGCGGATGATCGTGGAGATAGAACCGTCCAACGCGAAAACGGCGGAAAACCTCGCGGCGATAGAAGAGGAGATGAGGAGGGGGGAATGACAGTATTGTTGATAGAACATTGACAATACCTCCCCCCGCCGTTTAGCATAAACCCTCACGACTAGAGGAAATGAGATGGATCAGCAGACCGAATCGGTGGTTTTAAAGGCTCTGGAAGACTCGGACGCCAACGTGCGCAAGGCGGCGGCGGTGTCCCTTGCCAAGTGTGAAAGCACGCACGCCAAGTCCGCGCTCATCAAGGCGATCAAGGACAAGGTGTGGCAGATACGCGAGTCTGTGATCAATTCCATCGGCGAGGCGAACATCACCGAGGCTTCGGACGTATTGTTCAAGGTGCTCGGTTGCGAGGATGACGCTTCGGCCCGCAAGGCGATTCTGCAATGGGCAGTGTCCAAAGGTGAAGAGGCGGCTGACGCAAAGCCCAAAGCCGGAGGCGTTCCAGGCGCGGCGGACCCGAAAAAGCCGGTGGGCGAACCGTGGCAGGTGAAAAAAGCGGCCGCCCTTGCGTTGAGCAAGATCAGGCCCGATATCGCCGTGCAGCCGCTGATAGCGGCCCTGGCGGTGGACAATCCCACCGCGAAAATGGCGGCCATGGCCGGGCTTGGGAACATAAACGCGACGCAGGCGGCCGGGCCTTTGATCGAGTTCCTTTCCAACGCGGACTGGAACGTGCGCAAGATGGCGGCGCAGACTTTGGGCAGGCTGAAGGCCGAAGAGGCCGCAGACGGGCTTTACACCCTTTTGGGAGACGAAAAATTCGCCGTCCGCATGGAGGCGGTGATAGCGATAAACCATATAAAGCCGGCCGAAGCTGTGGTGGCGCTGTCCAAGGTGGTGGTGTCCGACAACAATTATGAAGTTCGCAAAGTGGCCGCAACGGCCCTTGGCAACATGAAGACCATGGACGCGGTCCCGGCGCTTGAAAAGGCCATGGATGACGAGAACTGGATGGTGCGCAAGGCTGCTGTGGACGCCCTGACAAACCTGAAGGCCGTGGAAGCCCTTGGCCGGATAACGCTGAGCCTGGCGGACGAGCAGGAAGACGTCCGGTCATCCGCCGCCGTAAGCGTGATACGCCTAAGCCAGATCGCATAATATTTCGCTGGCTATCCGCGCCAAAATCAAGCAATCGTGGTAATATTCAAACTGGTGGCATTTTTGTATTAAGGTCATGAAAGCACTAGATTTCAAGGATATGACCGTGCTTGTGGTGGACGATATGTTCAACATGAGGCGGACGATAAAGAACATGCTCCGCCATATAGGCTTTGAGAGCGTGATCGAGGCTGAAAGCGGCCAGCGGGCATGGGAGATCATCAGCTCCACGCCGAAGAAAATAGACATGGTGGTATCGGACTGGAACATGCCGGAACTCCCGGGGCTGGAGCTTTTACGGCGGGTCAGGGACTCCGCCCGCCATCGCGACACCCCCTTCATCATAATCACCGCCGAGGTGTCTGAAGCGAAGATAGTGCAGGCCGCCGAGACGGAGGTGGACGGATACCTTATCAAGCCGTTCGTGGCCAAGGCGCTGGAGGAGAAGATCAACGCCATTTTCGACAACCGGGAAAATCCGCCCCCTTTCGAGAAATACCTGAGGGTGGGGGACAACGCCCAGGAGGCCAAAGAGTATGACAAGGCCATCGAAGCGTTCAAAGAGGCGTTGCGGATAAGGCCGGACTCCGCCCGGGCGCGTTGCGCCATCGGCGAGGCGTACAAGCTCAAGGGAAACATGGCCGAGGCGGAGAAATGGCTGGCCGAGGCCATCCGCACGAATCCGCAGTACACCAAGGCGTATGAGAGCATGAGCCAGGTGTACGAGGCCGCCGGCAAGCCGGATCTGGCCGTGAAGACGCTGGAGAAGGCCGCCGAGATCAGCCCGAACAATCCGGAGCGGAGCCTTGAGATAGGCAAGCTTTACTTGAAGCAGGGGAACAAGGAAAAGGCGGACCATGCCCTGCAGATAGCCCTGAAAAACGCCGGGCACAACGCCGCCATCCACACGGAGATCGGCGAGGTGTACCTCACTTCCGGGGACGACACGCGGGCCGCCGCCGCGTTCTCCAGCTCCATAAACATAATCGAGGACGTGCACGTCTATAACAGGCTGGCCATAGCCCTTCGCAAGAAGGGTCAGTATGACGAGGCGTACAAGGCATACCAGAAGGCCCTCAAGCTTTCGCCGGACGACGAGGTGCTTTACTTCAACATCGGCAGGCTGTACATGGAGCAGGACCTTTTCAAGGAGGCCGAACAGGCATTCCTGCAGGCCCTCAAGCTCGATCCGGAATTCAACGAGTGCAAGGCCATGCTTCAAAAGCTCAAGGAGACAGCCGGAGGGCGCGCCAGGTGACGGGCGGCTTTTAAATGGCCAAGAAAAGACGGACCGAGCTCGATATAGACAAAGATCTGGCGCCGGAGCCAGCTCCACCGCCACCGCCTCCCGTAGAAGCCCCCCCACCGCCGCCGCCGCCGGAAGAATCCGCGGAAGCGCCGCGTCCTGTCAGAAAAATAAACAAGGTCAAGCTTATGATCCTTGTGGGGCTTGGAACCCTGGGGCTGCTGCTCACGGGGCTTTTGATATGGGGCGGCGTATCGCTTTACGCCTCCAACCAGGCGAAAAAGGCGGCCGAAGAGGCGGCCAAGGCAGAGGCTGCCAAAGCTGCCAAGGAGCCTCCCGCGCCCAAGCCGAACCTGTATGCGCTGCAGCCTTTCTTCATCAACCTGGCGCCGGGAAAAGGGAATGGCAAGGCCACATTCGCCAGGATAGAATTTTCGCTTGAGACCGGTTCCCCGGCGGTGGAAAAGGACATCGAGCGGAACGTTACGCTTGTCCGTGAGAACATATTCTTCCTGCTGCGCAATATGAGCGAGGACGATTTGAAAGGGGAGGAGAAACTGCGCCAGCTGTCCGTGGACGTGGCCATTTCCATAAACCGCTCCATCCAGTCCGGAGGGATTACCCGCGCGCTGATAACGGAGCTTGTGCTCAATTAGCGGATGAAAACGCGTTGACTATTTCAAGCGGCCGCCTTTCATAAATCCCTTTTTTGAATAGCTGAGTATCTTTTCATCTTCAGTCAATAGAATGGCCCCCAAATGGCGGGCCGCCGCCACTATCAGCCGGTCTGCGGGGTCCTGATGAAATGGCGAAAGTCCGCAACTGGGTTTGGTTATGACCACCGGGACATTTGTCGCCGAGACCTCGTCCATTATCTTCAGGCAGCGGGCCTTGAACTTGCCGGCGGGGATATCCTTTTCGCTTTCTCACCGCTTCAGTTTGCGGTAAAAGTTTTCGTGCGCGCCCACCAACAACAGGTAACGTGTGGCTGGATCGAATTCGTAGGCGAGAAGGAATTGTTTGCCTGCGCAAGGGAATTTATAGACGTAAACTCCCGCCAAATCCCCTTTTTTCCCGATACCCAGGCCAGGGTCGGCCGTAATAGCGAAAACGGCGCCGTCAACCGCGGCTTTCTGGTTCGGGTTTAGGCGTTTGTAGGCCCGGCGGAAACTATTTGCGGCGAGTATCTCAACCACGTTTTCCTTCGGGTATAAACGGTGCGGCTTCATCCCGGCTTTCCGCGCGGGATATCAACAGGTCCCGGACAAAGTCCACCGGCAAATCTGGATTGTCCAAAGCGGCCTTGCCCACTTTGGCCCAGAATTCTATTTGCCCGGCGATTGTGCGGCTCTCGGCCCTGGCCTGTGACTTGGCGGCCTTGTACAACCTGCCGTCAATCCGCACTGGCATTCCCATTCCGTTCTCCTGTCAATGAATGCTACATTTGTAGTATAAAGTATTGGGATGGAGATGCAAAGACCATTTCATATGCGTGGCATGCTCGTTCACATCGCCAGCCGGTATATCTCCAGAATGTCTTCCCTCGTCAACGGCTTGAAAACTCCCAACTGGCGGAACTTGACCGCCGACGCCGTCATAAGCTCAAGCTTCGCCCCGTCTATCCCGTAATCCTTCATCCGCACACTGGTTTTAAGCTTATTTGTGTAAAAATCCTCCATGGCGCCGATGGCCGCATCCGCCGCCTGTGCGTCGTTCATCCCCGCCGTGTTTATCATCCATACCTTCCCGGCAAACCGCCGGAACCTTCGCGGATTGGCCGTGTGAACATGCTTCATCCACGCCGGGAAGATGACCGCCAGCGCCGCGCCATGGGCAATCCCGTAATTTGCGGACAACTCGTGCCCGATCATATGGCTCGACCAGTCCCCCCCCGTCCCGCAGCTTAAAATCCCGTTTAGCGCCATTGTGGAGGCCCACATAAGGTTTGCGCGGGCGTCGTAATCAGCCGGGTTTTCTATGGCTATGGGGGCATTCTCGATCACCGTGCGCATCAGCGTTTCCGCCAGCCCGTCCTGGATCGGGGAGTTTTGCGCGCGGTGGAAATACTGCTCGTACACGTGGCTTAGAATGTCGATGGAGCCATAGGCTGTCTGGTCCTTTGGTACCGTGTATGTAAGCTCCGGATCGAGGATCGAGAACTTCGGATAGTACAGGGGGCTGTACATGGGGCGTTTTTCATTGGTGGCGGCGTTTGAGACCACGGAGTTTCCGTTGGCCTCCGAACCTGTGGCCGAAAGGGTGAGGACCACGCCTATGGGAAGGGCGTTTTCCGGCGATGTTTTCTTGCCGAAAAAATCCCACGGGTCTCCTCCATAACAGGCTCCGGCGGCGATGGCCTTTGCCGCGTCCACCACGCTGCCGCCTCCCACAGCGAGTACGGCGTCCAGCTTTTCACTTTTGCATGTATTGGCGCCTTTGCGGACCTCCCCGATTTCCGGATTTGGCGAGACGCCCGATTGCTCCACGAAATGAACACCGGAGCCTTGAAGCTGCCGTGAGATATTGCCGATCAGCCCGGATTTTCTCGACGAAGCTCCGCCGCTGAGCAGTAGTACCCGTTTGCCGATGGCGGCGGTCTCTTTCCCGGTGTTTTCAACCTGCCCCTTGCCGAACAGGATTTTGGTTGGATTGGCGAATGTGAAGTTGTTCATGCTACCTCACCCTTGAAAAGCGCTACAACGACGGCGTCGCCGTCGCCGGGAAAAGCCCTTTAAGCGCCTCGTCGGCCTCCTGCTTGAGTTTTCCCAAGGCTCCGTTATGGCTCGATCCTGTGGCGGTCACCGTCAGCACCGGCTCTCCGGCGTTGATGAAATCGCCGTCGTGCGGAATGTCCCGCGCGCCCCGCTCATGCCAGCCTTGCGCGCCGGTGAATATGCAGTCCATCCTGGCGAACACGCGCCCCTGGGCGAAATATTTGCCGGTGGGGCCCGGGTCCACGATCAGGTTGGAGCTTTTTCCCATGACGCTGTCTATGTGCAGCCCCAGAAGGTCGTTCCAGGTGGCGATGTCCAGCAAGCCCAGGGCCGATGTGGGCCGCGGATTTATCTCTATCAATGTGATGTCGCCAGCGTAAATGAAATCGAATCCCCACAGCCCCTTAAGCTCGAACTCCAGCGTCAGCGCGTCGGCGATGGCGGTGGCCTGGGCCGATATCTCGCGGGAGAAAGGATGCGGGAACACGTTGCCCACGAACCTGAAGTTGGATGCGCCGAACGCCGCGTCCCCCACGATCTGGGTCATCAGCGCCAGCACGGAGGCCTCCGACCCGTTGGACACCACGATGGCCGACGACGGCATGCCGCTTTTATATTTCTGGTAAAAAGTCTTGCCCCCCGCGGGGATGGTCAGGGTGTCCACGAACCGGATTCCGGCGCCGCCAGTGCCGGCGAATGGTTTTGCCACCCACCGCTCCTGCCTCATCTGGTCCGTCAATTCGTATTTGATGGGGGGAAAATTGAAGTTCCACGCGGATGCGGCCCGGTTCAGAGATTCGGGGTCCTTGGACTTGCGCACGGTCTCCAGCGAGCAGCCTGTCACCACGCCGATATCAGAAAGCTTGGCCAGCGCGAAGATGTCGTTCTCGAATCCCGGGCCGTATATCACGCCGGAGTTTTTTACCCCCGTCGCAAGTTGTATGAGCGCCTGAAGGGAGAATACTCCGGAGCCGTCCCTTTTAACGGAGCGGTTCGGGCCGAGCCTTTTGGTGTCCCAGTCGCCGTAATAGTCCACGGTGAAGACGTCGTGGCCGTGGCGCACGGCGTTCTCCGCCAGGAAACGGACGTTCGACCCGATTAAAAGAGAGGGCGCGGGGCTTGATGCGAAAGCCATGTTACCCTTCCAGAATGAATCCATCACTTCGGCAAGTATAACATCAATCCGGGAGGAAAATCACGAGGGGCGCTTTCGAATGGTGTTCCCCGTTTCCATGAAGTGATAAAATGCCCATTGGAAACGCCTTGGCATAGACCATAACAAGCGCTGGAAGCCGGAACGGGAAAAATGGGCGGGAATGTAAAACGGGAGCATCCGGGCGGATTGCCATTCGCATTGGCCTTGGCGTTGTTGCTCGCGTCATGCTCCGGGGGGAATAAAAGCGGCTCTTCCAAAGGTACGCCTCCCGCGCCGGTGTCCATAGAGAAAGTTGTGGCGAGGGACATGCCTTCCATCATCCGCGCAGTGGGGGCCGTGGAGGCTTTTTCCGTGGTGTCGGTAAAATCGCAGATCGGCGGGACGCTGCAGACAGTCCATTTCACCGAAGGGCGGGAAGTCCGCAAAGGCGATCTGCTTTTCACAATTGACCCCCGGCCTTGGGAGGCGGCGCTAAAACAGGCGGAGGCCAGCCTTGCCAGGGACACGGCCACGCGTGACAACGCCATGGCAGACCTTGCGCGTTACACACAGCTTGCCGCCGAAGGTTTCGTCTCCAACGAAAAGGTGGAACTTTTGCGGACCCAGCTTGAGGCGGCCGAGGCGGCGGTGAAAGCTTCCGGGGCGGCGCAAGACAACGCCAGGCTACAGCTTGATTACTGCTTCATAAAATCACCTGTCGGCGGGATCACAGGAAGCCTGACATACGACAGGGGGAACGTGATAAAGGCCAACGACGACAAGCCGATGACCGTGGTCCGCCAGGTGAGGCCCATATACGTCACGTTCACCGTGCCGGAACGCTCCCTCGCCGAGGTGAAAAAGGCCATGGCCCAGGTGACGCTTTCGGCGATGGCCGCCCCGCCGGGAGGGGCGCCTGGACCGGGAAAGGTGGTGTTCATAGACAACACTGTGGACCCGGCCACGGGGGTGATAAAGCTTAAGGCCGTCTTCGAAAACGAAGACCGGAGCTTTTGGCCGGGGCAGTTTGTGAACGTCGCCCTGCAGACAGGGGTGCGGCAGGGCGTTCCAGCGATTCGGGCCCGGGCCGTGCAAATGGGGCAGGGGGGGCAGTATGTTTATGTGGTAAAGCCGGACATGACCGCAGTGGCGCGGGCCATAACGGCGTCCGGAGAGGTGGACGGCTGGATGGTGGTGGACAAGGGACTGGAGCCAGGTGAGACGATTGTCACCGAGGGGCATATCAAGGTGGTCCCCGGCGGAAAAGTGGAGATAAAAGGCCCGGGAGGGAACAAGGAAGAGAAGCGATGAATATCTCCGAGGTATTCATCAGGCGCCCCGTCGCCACCACACTTTTGATGGCGGCCATCATATTCGCCGGGGTGTTCGCATACGTCAAATTGCCGGTCAGCCACCTGCCCAACGTGGACTTCCCCACCATCAGCGTTTCAGCCTCCCTCCCCGGAGCGTCGCCGGAGACCATGGCGGCCACCGTGGCCACCCCTTTGGAGCGCGAATTTTCCACCATCGCCGGGGTGGAGTCTATGACATCCTCCTCGTCGGCAGGCTCCATGCAGATAACCCTGCAATTCAACCTGGACAGGGACATAGACGGCGCCGCCCAGGACGTGCAGGCTATGATCACAAAGGCGGCCCGCAGGCTTCCGGCGGAGCTTCCAGCGCCGCCGTCGTTCTCGAAGGTCAACCCGGCGGACACGCCTGTTTTCTACCTGTCGCTCTCGTCGCCGGTGATGACCCTGTCGTCGGTGAACGAATACGCCGACAAGTTCGTGGCGCAGCGCATCTCCATGCTCCCCGGCGTGGCGCAGGTGCAGGTGTACGGCTCGCAGAAATACGCCGTCCGCGCGCGGGTGGACCCGGAAATACTTGCGGCCCGGGGGATCGGGATAGACGAGGTTGCCGCCGCCATACAAAAATCCAACGTGACAATGCCCACGGGAGCGTTGTACGGCAGATTCCAGGCGTTCACCGTGAAGGCCAGCGGGGCGCTGTCCAACGCCGGCTCCTTCCGGCCGCTGATCGTGGCGTACCGGAACGGCGCCCCTGTGCGATTGGGGGAACTGGGGGAAGTGGCGGACAGCGTGGAGAACGACAAGATCGCAAGCTGGAACAAGGACACCCGGGCCATCGTGCTGGCGATCCTGCGCCAGCCGGGGACGAACACGGTGGAGATCGTGGACTCCATAAAGGCCCTGTTCCCCGTGTTCCGCGGCCAGCTTCCCGCCGCGCTGGACCTGAACATAATTTATGACCGGTCCGAGTCCATCCGCGACTCGGTCAACGACGTGAAAATGACCCTGCTTATCGCCATCACGCTTGTGGTGCTGGTGATATTCATGTTCCTGCGCAACCTTTCCGCCACCGTCATCCCTTCGTTGGCGCTCCCGGTCTCCATCATCGGAACCTTCGCGGTGATGTACCCGCTGGACTATTCGGTGGACAACCTTTCGCTGATGGCGCTGATACTGGCGGTGGGCTTCGTGGTGGACGACGCCATCGTCATGCTCGAGAACATCGTGCGCCACATGGAGCGCGGCGAGGAGCCGTACCAGGCTGCGCTAAACGGCTCGCGGGAGATAGGGTTTACGATCCTCTCCATGACCCTTTCGCTGGTGGCGGTGTTCATCCCGGTGCTTTTCATGGGGGGGATCATGGGGCGGCTTTTAAACGAGTTCGCGGTGACCATCAGCGTGGCGATACTCGTGTCCGGCGTGGTGTCGCTCACGCTCACGCCGATGCTTTGCAGCAGGTTCCTGCGCGGAGGAAAGCAGGAGAGGCATGGAGCGCTGTTCAACCTGTTCGAAAGAATGTTCGCCCGGTGGCTGAACCTTTACGAAAGAAGCCTGAAGGTTGTGCTCAACCGGCGCAAGGCCACCATGGCCTTCACCCTGGCGATGCTTGCGGCGGTGATAATCATGTTTGTCAAAATGCCTTCCGGATTCCTCCCCAGCGAGGACACGGGGCAGCTTTTCGCTTTCACCGAGGCGGAGCAGGGGATAGGTTTCGATGAAATGGCCCGGCGCCAGAGGACACTTGCGGACATCGTCAAGCAGGACCCGAACATAGACACCTTTATGTCCTCCATCGGATCAGGGGGGCCGAATTCTTCCATGAACACCGGCAGGATGTTCATCAGGCTAAAACCGCGAAGCCAGCGCAAGCTGGGGGCGGACGACGTGATAAAAGAGCTTCGCGAGAAGACCGCGGGGGTCTCCGGGATACGCATGTTCATGCAGAACCTCCCCCCCATCCGCATCGGCGGCACTTTGACGAAAAGCCAATACCAGTTCACCCTGCAAAGCCCGGACATCGAATCGCTATACGTTAACTCCGCCGCGCTGGAGGATAAGCTGCGCGCCGCGCCGGGCCTGCAGGACGTCACAAGCGATATGCAGATAAAAAATCCCGAGGTGAACGTGGCGATAGACCGGGACATGGCCGCGTCGCTGGGAGTTTCACCGGCTAAGATAGAAGAGGCGCTAGGCTACGCCTATAGCTCCAGCCAGGTGTCCACCATATACGGCGCGGACAACCAGTACAAGATGATATTGGAGGTGGCGCCGGATCATCAGGAAAACGCGGAAATGCTGCAACAGTTGCGCGTCCGTTCGGCGTCTGGTGCCCTTGTGCAGATTGCCGCGGTGGCGAAGATATCAAGGAGCGCCGGGCCCATGTCCGTCAACCATCTCGGGCAGTTCCCCTCCGTGACCCTTTCGTTCAACTTAAAGCCCGGCGTGGCCTTAAGCGATGCGGTGAAGACCGTGGACAGGATCGCGTGGGAAACGCTCCCCGGTTCCATCACCACAAGTTTCCAGGGGGCGGCGCAGGCGTTCCAGGCGTCGCAAAAGGGGCTTTTCGCCCTGCTTGTCATGGCGATACTGGTGATATACGTGGTGCTGGGGATCTTGTACGAAAGTTTCCTGCATCCGATAACGATACTTTCGGGACTGCCATCGGCCGGGTTCGGGGCGCTGGCCACGCTCATGGCGTTCGGGATGGAGCTCAACCTCTATTCGTTCGTCGGGGTGATAATGCTTGTGGGGATCGTGAAAAAGAACGCGATCATGATGATAGATTTCGCGCTGTCCGCCCAGCGCAACGAAGGCAAGCCGCCGCTGGAGGCCATATTCCAGGGGTGCATGATAAGGTTCCGCCCGATAATGATGACGACAATGGCCGCCTTGATGGGGACATTGCCCATAGCCCTTGGGCTTGGCGCGTCCGCCGAAGCGCGAAGACCGCTGGGATTGGCGGTGGTGGGGGGGCTGCTGTTTTCGCAGTTGATAACGCTGTACGTGACGCCGGTGTTTTATTTATATATGGAAGCGTTCAGGGAGAAGGTGGGGAAGATGAGATAGGGAAGGGGGAAGTTAGTTAAGTATTATAGTGGCGATGTCCATTAGCATAGTATAGAAAATCATTAGGAATACAAGCAACCAAACTCCCCACCATCCATAGGTCAAAGTCCCAAACCAGCCTATAATAATAACGGATGAGATAAAAGCAAATCGATTCCATATCTCATGACCTCGGCCATATTTGTTGCTAAAATATTTTTTACAAAAATTCGTATTATTGTATTTCAATAGTTTTTTATCGATGCAATTTCCACATGGCAAATGATTCGTGATAGCAAACTTAAATTCCTTTTGAGTATATTCGCGTGTAAAAGTCATTGCTTCACCAAGCGCGCATTCGATTTCGATAAGTCTCTTATATACCCGCATTATCGCTCCATCAATCCTATGTGCGAGACTTCTCCAGAAGTAGAGGATTATAATGCTCGATAACGCGCCGATTGTTCCTATCCAAAATGACGCACCTGCGTTATCATTCTTGTAATATGTATGAGTCAGAAGCGTCGTAGTGCCACCAACGATAAACACGACTAAAGTGATAAAAATACGTTATTGTTTTGGATTTGTTGAACGGAGTCAATCCCTTTTTTAGTTGAAACTCCCGGCATGACCGTCACGCCGCTTTCACCATTATCTTCCCCGCCAGAGCCCGTTTCATGATCTCACGCAGTTCTGGCAGGTGTTTATAACCGCTCACTTTCCTCAACCTGG
>JACRLM010000018.1 GCA_016235255.1 Nitrospinota bacterium
GAAATCCATTCTTCCCTTGCCAGTTTTCCCGTTACCGTTTACTCTTTTCATGTGACCTCCTTGCTTTCCGTTGTTTTCGTTCAAAAACATGGTAGCAGGTGAGGTCATACCTTCGTTTCAACTAAGTTTAGGACACTTTCGAGCGGAGCGAAACATCTCCATTTTCCTGTTTTATGGATGTTTGATTAAAGGAGATTCTTCGCTGGCGCTCAGAATGACAGGAAAGCGTTGCCTTAAGCGCTTTTGGGGTTGCCGCAGGCAGTGGGCTGGCTGTATCCTTTAAAGTTTGGTGGTAACGCGGCGTGACGATGGCCTCAACTTGCTGGAGCGTAACAAAATGTACGATTGCGTGATAATCGGCGGCGGGCCGGGGGGCATGACCGCCGCCATATACGCCACACGCGCCCGGTTGAACACCCTTGTGCTCGAAAAGCTGGGCGTGGGGGGGCAGATTGCTCTTTCGGACATAATAGAGAACTATCCTGGCTTCCCTTCCCTTTCCGGCGGAGCCCTTATGAAGCATTTCGAGGACCATGCCCGCGGACTGGGGGTGGAGATCAAGTTCGCCCAGGTGGACAAGATCACCGTTTCGGGCGACACCAGGGTGCTGGAGACAAGCGAAGGCGCCATAGAGACCAAGTCTGTGATCATATGCACCGGGGCGGAGCCAAAAAAGCTCGGCTTTACCGGCGAGGAAGAATTCACCGGGCGCGGGATATCCACCTGCGGCACCTGCGACGGGCCGTTTTACAAGAACAAGCCCATCGCGGTGATCGGCGGAGGGGACACGGCGGTGAAGGAGTCCATATACCTTTCCCGCATCGTCTCGAAGATTTACCACATCCACAGGCGGGACAGGTTCCGGGCGGAGAAAATCCAGCAGGAACGGGTGATGCAGCGGGAGAACATCGAATTCCTGTGGAAGCACACCGCCGTGGAAGCCCTTGGCGACCAGTCCGGGATAACCGGCCTTCGCGTGAAGAACGTGGAGACCGGCCAGGCGCGCGACCTTAAGGTGGACGGCATTTTCGTTTTCACCGGCATCACACCGAACACCGGATTTGTGGACTGCGAAAAGGACGCGCAAGGTTTCATAAAGACCGACGCGGCGATGAGGACTTCCATACCCGGCGTTTTCGCCGTGGGGGACTGCCGCGTCACCGAGCTGCGCCAGGTGGCCACCGCCGTGGGCGACGGCGCCATCGCCGCGATGAAAGCGGAAGAATACGTTTCCGAGCTTGAAGGGCGCGCCTATGGCAAGGCGCCGGCATAGATTCTTGTCACATAACCCGGTTGGATTTCAGCGGTGAGCGAGCCTGATTACGGACGGAACCTGAAGACGTGGCGGACCTATAACGCCATCAGGATCAAAAGGGCCCTGGAAATCAACCCTGAGCAGGGAAGGCTCGCCTTTTTCGCGGTGCCGTACCTTCTCCATACGAACCACCCTTCCCTTCCCGGCTACATAGCCAACGGCGAGGCGGTGACCGGGATATACCTTTACACCCCCGGCGAGGAAGAGGAAAAGGTGTTGCGCCGCTATTTCCCCAACTATTCGTTCAGGACCGTGGAGGCCCAGAGGACCAGGGGGAAACTGGCCATCGAATCGCTGCTTATCATGGGCTCCATCGGCACGGTGGCCCAGACGAAGCTGTCCGACTTCGACTATTGGGTGGTGGTGGACGAGACGAAGCTTTCCGCGCAGGACAAGACCACGCTGGGGATGAAAATCGCCGCCATCGAGAAATGGGCGGTGGAACAGAAAATGGAGGCCCATTTCTTCATCACCGACGTGAACAAGGCGAAGGCCAACGATTTCGGGGCGACGGACAAGGAATCGTCCGGATCGTCCCAGGCGCTATTACTCAAGGAGGAATTTTACAGGACCGCCATAATGGTGGCCGGGAAAGACCCGCTATGGTGGGTGTTGCCTCCGGGGATGGACCCGGCGGCGTATGAGGTCCATAAAAAGGCGATGATCCACGGCGGTGACGTGGCTGAAAATGACGTGGTGGACCTGGGGAACACCTCCCCCATCCCGCTGGGCGAGCTTTTCGGGGCGTTGCTCTGGCAGTTTAACAAGGCGATGATAAGCCCCCACAAGTCCGCTTTGAAAATGGCGCTGATGGAAAGCTTCATAATGGCCGGCGGCGGCGCGGAGCTTCTTTGCGACACGCTCAAAAAGCTTGTTCACGATGGGCACGATAGCGAGGACCTGACGGACCCGTACCTTTTGATGTTCGAGCGGATATACAGGTTCTACATGGAGTGGGACAGGAAGGCGGCCCTTGCCAGCCTTGAAAAGTGCTTTTTCCTGAAGTGTTTCGAGAACGCCAACAGCGCCGCGCAGGGAGCGGGGACCTTCAAGGACCGGCTAATGGCCCAGTGCATCAAAAAATGGGCGTGGGACAGGGGCACAATAGCGGAAATGGGGGGCTTTAAGAACTGGGACTTCCAAAGTTCCGCCAAGCTGGCCTCTTCGCTCCACGGCTTTATGCTGGAAGTGTACAAAAACCTCACCGACAGGATATCCACCCAGCCCAACGTAAAGCACATCATCACGGACACGGACCTGACGGTGCTCGGCCGCAAGCTTTTCGCCATATACTCCAAAAAGCCGGGGAAAATCGAGTATCTCAAAAGGGTGAAGGACGAGGCGACCCATCTTGAGGCCATCTCCTTCGCTGCGGCGATAAAGCGGGGGAGCAAACCTGTGTGGGGAGTGTACAAGGACAACATAACCAGCATGGCCGCCAAGGGGATGTCCATAGACCACCTGTACCTGAACAAAGGCGCCGACCCTGTGGAGCTGGCGATGTGGCTTGTGCACAACCGGATATTCCACAAGAACTCGTTCCTGTATTTCATACCGAACCAGACCCCGGTGTCGCTCAAGGACATCCAGACGATAATAGAAAAGATGACCACCCTGTTCCCCTATGTGGCCCTGGCCGACCTGAAGAAGGAAGAGCTGATGGCCAAGGCGAAGGTGCGCAAGATTCTACTGGTGGTCAACCTGCTCACCGACAGGTGGAAAAAGGATATAGACACCATTCAGCTTGTGCATTATACGAGTTGGGGCGAGTATTATTGCGAGACCCTCGGCCACCACAGCGGCCTTCTGCGCCTTCTGGAGCTTTTAAACGACACGCCGCCGGACTTCTTCGTGAGCGATTCGGCGAAGTTTGACATATACGTCCCGCCCGGCGAGAACCAGGTGCGGCTGAAACGGCAGATCACCGATTTCATTTCGCAGAAGTTCACGCCGCTCAAGCGCAAGGCGCTTTCGTTAAGCTAGGGCGGCGGGAATACCCCCAGCGCCCCAAGCCATCTGCCCGGGTCCATTTGACAACCATCCATAAGAATGATATGTATAAATAAGATAATAAATGATATTTCGTATTTATTGGACAAGGTAAGACTATGAAGACGCTTGTTAGCGAACGAGGGCAGGTTGTCATCCCGAAAAAAATACGGGACTCGATCCATCTGGACAAGGGGGACGAACTTGAGGTGGAAGTCTCCGGGGAGACGATCATCCTGAAGCCTGTGAGGAGGTTCAAGGCCAGGAAATGGCGGGACTACGCCGGGATCGGTGAAGGGATAGTGGACTCGCACCTGCGTGACAGGAAAAAGGAAAAAGCGGATGAAGATGTTTATCCTTGACAGCTATGCCCTGCTTTGCCTGTTTGACAGGAAAAGAAAATCAGAGAAGGAGGCCGTCATCAAGCGCCTTGAAGACGCGGAGAAAGGCCGGATCAAGCTTTACATGAGCAAGATGAACGAAGGCGAAGTGTTCTATAAACTATACAAATACCTGGGCGCCCCGATAGCCGTGGGATTCCGGGAAGACCTCAAGAGAGGGTTGTTCCCCCTTAATGTGGTCCCTGTCAACGACAGGAGGGTGGAGGAAGCCTCCGTAATAAAGGCGAAATATCCGGTGTCCTACGCCGACGCCTTCTGCATAGAACTCGCCAAGGACATGGACCTCCCGGTGATGACCGGCGATCCTGAATTTCAAAACGTCGGGGATATAATAAAAGTGGCCCCGATCTTATGATCCAGTTGCAGGGCATCGAAAAGTCGTTTGGAAGCCGCGTTCTGTTCTCGGACGTGAACTGGCGGATAAAACAAGGGGACCGGGTGGGGCTGGTTGGCGAGAACGGCGCGGGAAAGACCACCCTGCTGAAGATCCTCGCCGGGGTGGACAAGGCAGGAGCCGGTGAATTTTCACGCAAAAAGGGGCTCACCATCGGCCACCTTTTCCAGGAAATGGAGGATTTCGCCGACGGGCCTCTCCTGGCGGAGACCCTTGGCGGCAGGCGGGACCTGCGCGATCTTGAACTGGAAATCGAACGTCTGACGGACAAAATCCATCACGCCACGCCCGACGAGGCCATCGCCCTGGCCCACGATCTGCACGACGCGCAGGAAAAATTCGAGATCCTTGGCGGCTACGCCGTGGAGGCGGAGGCGAAGGGAATCCTGCGAGGCATGGGTTTTGAGGAAAGCGATTTTCACAAGACGTTGACCGGGTTTTCCGGCGGATGGCGTACCCGCGCCCAGCTTGCGCGCCTGCTGCTTGCCGGGCCGGACATATTGCTGCTCGACGAGCCTACGAACCACCTGGACCTGGAATCCACCGTGTGGCTGGAAGGTTTTTTGAAGGCGTACAAAGGCTCCATCGTGCTGATAAGCCACGACAGGTATTTCATGAACCGGCTCACAAACGCCATCGCCGAGCTGGAATTGGGCAAAATGACGGTATATCCGTACCCTTACGACAAGTATGTGGAGGAAAAGGCGGCCCGGGCGGAGATACTGGAGAACAAGGCTGCGCGGCAGGAAAAAGAGATCGCAAGGCAGGAAAAATTCATCGAGCGGTTCCGGGCGAAGAACACCAAGGCCACTTTGGTCCAAAGCAGGATAAAGGCGCTGGAGAAAATCGAGCGGGTGGAAGTTATGGGGCGCACCCGTTCCATCGGATTTTCGTTCATGGAAGCGGGGCGGATCGGGAAAAACGTTGTGGAGCTTGTGGACGTGCGGCAGGGTTATGGGAACAAGATCGTTTATGACTGCCTGAACTTCACGTTGCGGCGCGGGGAGCGTGTTGCGCTGGCGGGGCATAACGGCTCGGGAAAGTCCACGATGATAAAGATACTGGCCGGGATCGTCCCGATTTTGGACGGCAGGATCGTCATGGGCCAGAACGTCTCCATGCGCCATTACGCCCAGCACCAGATGGAGGCGCTGGACATAAACAAGACGGTGCTAGACGAGGTGACGGACAACATCCCGCTGGACTCCATACCCCTGGCGCGCACATGCCTTGGCGCGTTCCTATTCCGGGGGGACGACGTTTTCAAGCCCATCCGGCTTTTGTCCGGCGGTGAAAAGGCGCGGGTGGCGCTGGCCAAGCTCGCCCTCACCCCCACGAACCTTCTGCTGCTCGACGAGCCGACGAACCATCTGGACATAAAAAGCCGCGAGGCGCTGGAGGACGCGCTGGTCAATTACCCCGGGTGCATCGTGATGATCTCACACGACAGGGCGTTCATAAGCTCGGTGGCCAACAAGATAGTGCATGTGGAAAACGGTTTGCTGACAGAGTATCCCGGCGGTTATTCATACTACGAGGCCAAGCGGGCCGAACCGGCCGTCCCGCCGAAGAAGGATGAGACAGCCAACGCGGCCGACGGCAAACAAAAGAGCACGCAGAAAGATATCCGGCGCGAATCGGCCAAGGCGCGGGAGGAGATCGGCGCGCGCATCGGGCCGATGAAAAAAACGCTGGAACGTCTGGAACGCGATATCGCCGGATGCGAGGAGAAGATCGTCCAGTTGGAAGCGGCCCTTGCCGACCCCGCCGTTTACACCGACCCGGCCAAAGCCCGCGACACCGCCGCTCAGATCGCCGAAGCCGGAGAAAAGAACAAAAAGCTCACGGCGGAATGGGAGCGGACGGCGGAAAAGATGGAGACGATCAAGACGGGGAGCTGAATTCCGTGGTCGGGCCGGGCTGTTGCCCAAATGCTTGCTTCCCCGTGGTCGCCTCGGGCTGTTGCCCAAATGCTCATCGGGGTGTTCTTCACCCCGATGTCCCAAAGTCAAGAGTTTAGCACTCTTATAAACATAGAGTCCGGGGTGAAGAACACCCCGGACAGCGTTCGTTTCGCGGCTTAAGATAATCCGTGGTCGGGCGACCACGGGGAAACGTTAAATCGTTTACCACCCCGGCGGCTGGCGCCGCCACCCCTCCTTGTAAAGGCGGGAAAAATGATCACATCTCCACCCTTGTGACCACCCCGTGCAGCCTGTTGGACGGCAGTTTGTAAAACTGCACGAATGGCGGCGACAGGCTCTTTATCACCGAAAAAGTCTTCCAGAAGAAATTCGTGGTGACGATCTCCTCCACCCCGTAGAAAATCGTCTTCTCCTTTATCCCCGCCTCGCGCAGGATCGTCTCCATCTCCATCACTTCCTGGTATCCAAGATGTATCTCGAATATCCTCAGGCCCTCGGTGGGGTTGGAGCGGAAATAAGCCTCCACCCCGAACGGTATGTCCAGCACAGTGAGCGACACGAAAACGTTGTCCTCGTACAGTATCCCGTTCTTGAACATGCAGTGGGCGATGTACGGCGGAACCTTGTTCACCCCGCGGATGAAATAAAGGGCCGTCCCCTTGATCCTGCTCTGGCTCTCATAGATGTACTTGAACTGCTCCACGAAAAGGTCCATGTCTATCGGCCGCAACGCCCTGTACAGCCGCTCCTGTCCGAACTTGAATATCAAAATCACGAACAACGGCGCCGACGCGATGATGAAAGACCAGTAGCCGCCGTGGGGTATCTTGTACGCGCAGGCCAGCAGGTACGCAAGGTCCACCAGCGCCACGGTGAACGCGATGGCGGACTTGCCTTTGGAGCCGTTCAACCAGAATATCCACGTCATCATGATCCCGGTGATGGTCATCGCCCCGGTGACCGCCATGCCATACGCCGCCGCCAGCTTGGACGACTCGCCAAACCAGTTCATCACGAACAGCACCGACAAAAGCAGGAACCAGTTTACGAACCCGATGTATATCTGCGAACGGAGCCGGCTGGAAGTGAAGTCCACCTTCATCCGGGGGAACATGTTTATGGATATCCCCTGATAGACGATGGAGAACATGCCGCTTATCATCGCCTGGGACGCGATGATCGTCGCCATCACGCTGACCATGAGGAACGGTATGTACAGCCATGCGGACTGATGGTTGACCATTTCAAACAGCACGTTCTTCGCCTCCGGGTGGGTGATCACGTGCGCCCCCTGCCCCAGATAGCTTAGCAACAACGCGATAAAAACGAAGAACCAGGCGCGGATGATCGGCTTTGCCCCGATGTGCCCCATGTCGGCGTACAGCGCCTCGCCCCCTGTGGCGCACAATATCACCTCCGACAGGATGAAAAAGCCCGCCAGCCCGTGATGGGAAAGGAAGTCCACCGCGTAATATGGATTGACCGCCTTTAACACCTGCGGATATTGCGTGATGGAGACGACTCCCGACACCGACAGCGCCAGGAACCACACCACCATCACCGGCCCGAAGGCCCCCGCAATCTTGTCCGTCCCGCGTCTTTGTATGGTGAAAAGCGCCACTGCGATGGACATGGAGGCCAGCACGATCTTCTCCTGGCCGATGTCCTCGAACATCGGGATCAGCCGGAGACCTTCCACCGCCGACAAAATGGAGATAGCCGGGGTGATAACGCCGTCGCCTATCATCAGCGACACGCTTATGAACGAAAGGAACCCGATAACGGCGGCGCTCCTGCCGGTCTTTAGAAGCGAGACGAGGATTTCCTTTAGCACGATGGCGCCCCCTTCCCCCTTGCGGGAAAGGCTCATGGCAAGCCACGCATACTGCATGCTCACCAGTATGGTCATCGTCCATGTGATAAGCGACAGCACGCCCAGGATGTTGGCCGCAGTGGGCTTTAACAGCAGGATTATCACCGTGAGGGTGTAGATCGGGCTTGTGCCGATGTCACCGAACACCAGCCCGAACGATTCTATGACCCCCTTGAACGACTGGTTGTCTTTAGACATGGAACGCGCCTTGGTGCGCTTTCGCCGGGCATGATGAACGCATTTTTCCAGCCGTCCCCATCACGCGATGGTAAGCTTCTTGTACTTGCTCCGCCGGTTCTCCTCGCGCCCGCCGAGCTCCTTTTTGTGGAACTCCTCGTATTCAGCGAAGTTCCCCTCGAACCAGCGCACCTTCGAATCCCCCTCGAACACCAGAAGATGGGTGCATATCCTGTCCAGGAAGAACCGGTCGTGGCTTATCACCATCACGCAGCCGGAGAACTCCATGATGGCGTCCTCCAAGGCGCGCAGGGTGGCCACGTCCAGGTCGTTTGTCGGTTCGTCGAGAAGCAGCACGTTGCCGCCGCGTTTCAAAAGCTTGGCAAGATGCACCCGGTTGCGCTCGCCGCCGGAGATGTCCGCCACTTTTTTCTGCTGGTCTGGCCCCTTGAAGTTAAAACGCGAAACGTAGGCGCGCGCGTTGATGGAGCGGCCCGCGATCTCTATGTTGTCCGCCCCGCCGGTGATCTCCGTGAACACGGTGTTCTTCCCGTCCAGCGCGTCGCGGGTCTGGTCCACGTATGACAGCGCCACGGTCTTGCCGATCTTGATCTCGCCGGAGTCGGGGGTCTCCTGCCCCATTATCATGCGGAACAGCGTCGTCTTCCCCACCCCGTTGGGCCCGATGATACCAACGATGGCCCCGCGCGGCACTATGAAGTTCAGGCCGCTGACAAGCTCGTTGTTCCCATACGACTTGTTCACGTTGCAAAATTCGACAACATCGCCGCCAAGCTGCGGGCCGGGGGCTATCTGGATGTCCAGCGAGTTTGCGTCCACCTGTTTGGACGAGGCGGCCAGCTTGTCATACTCCTTCACGCGGGCCTTGCTCTTTGTGCGCCGGGCTCCGGGGGCGGAGCGTATCCACTCAAGCTCGGCGGCCATGTGCTTTCTAAGGCTGGCCACCTGCTTGTCCGCCTGGGCCATCCGGGCCGACTTCTGCTCCAGCCACGCCGAATAGTTCCCCTCGAATGGTATCCCCCTGGCGTTGTCCAGCTCCAGTATCCATTTTGTGATGTTGTCCAGGAAATACCTGTCATGGGTCACCACTATCACGTTGCCGGGATATTCGCGCAACGCCGTCTCCAGCCATTCCACGGTCTCCGCGTCCAGATGGTTGGTCGGCTCGTCGAGCAGCAGTATGTCCGGCTTCCGCAAAAGCAGCTGGCACATGGCCACCCGGCGCGATTCGCCGCCGGAAAGTTTTGTAACGTCCATGTCGTCGGGGGGCAGCACCATGGCGTCCATGGCCACTTCCACCTGACGGTCAAGCTCCCATCCGCTCACCGCGTCTATCCTGTCCTGGAGCTTTCCCATCTTCTCCAGCGCTTTTTCCATCTCGTCGTCGCCCATAGGCTCGCCCATTTTCGCGCTCAGCGCCTCGTATTCGGCGATGAGCCCCTTGATCTCCGTGAACGCCTCCTCGATGTTCCCCCGCACGTTCTTCTTCGGATCGAGCCTGGGCTCCTGCGGAAGGTAGCCTATGCGTATCCCCTTCATCGGCTCGGCCATGCCGGTGAAATTGGTGTCCACCCCCGCCATTATCTTTAGAATGGTGGACTTTCCGGAGCCGTTCTCCCCCACGATGCCGATCTTCGCCCCGTGATAGAAGCAAAGGTTGATGTTCTCCAGCACCTTCTTCTGACCATAAGCCTTCGTAAGCTGGCTTATGGTGAATATATATTCTCCCGCCATATGGTGATTTTCAGACCTCCATAAAATTTTAAGCTCCCATACCACTTGTTCCGGGCGGGAGCCTTGGAAGGGACAATTTTAACCGTTCCGGGGGTAAAATGCGGACAATTTTTATTTGCCATGATCCGGCGATACGAAAGCGCCAATCGCGACGCTCGACGCGGACTATGCGTTCATTCGATGATTCGCTTGCGCTGTAATGCAGGCGCGGGCTGGCGCAGCTTTTTATTCGAAACATTTTGTGATAATCTTTCAATCACTTAAAGGACAAAACGTGAATCATATTCGTAACGCAAAAAATATTATTTCCCTGGTCGGCGTCATCCTGGTTCTGGGGCTTCACCTTCTAATAAGTTCGGCCGTTTCCTATAATTTCGCCTCGGACGGTGTCCCGTGGATCAATACGTTCAACAGTTATTTCGGCGGCGCATCCGCGGAAGCCCCCTATTTTCTGCCTCCCGTGGCCCCCGTGCTTCACGGTATCCCGCTTATGCTCGGCGGGGCATGGCTCGCGCAGGCGTTTCTAATGACCCTCGCCATCACCGGGGCCCTGTTCGTGAAGTACATCGCGGAATCCTGGGGTGAGCTGGCCAGCCTTCTGTCGGTGGTGGGATACGCGCTTATCGTCCCCTTTCACTTCCTGTTTCACGTATTCAACAGCGACTCAATTTTCGCATGGTCCATTCTCCTTTTCCTTGCGGCGATCAAGTGGGCAACCACATATGACCACGCCGGCCATGCGCTGTCGGCCTTGCTTTGGTTTATCGCCGGAACCGCCGCCGGAATAGCCATACTTTCGCGGCCCACGGGATTTATTTTGATCCCGCTGGCCTGCGCCCCTTTATTTTTGCCACATCCTCCATTGCGGCGGATTATGAATATGGCCTTGTTCCTGGCCGGGCTTTTGTCACTCACGGGCGCATGGGTGGCCCGCAACATTTATATGTACAATTACCCCGGCATCGCATCGGCGTACGATGGCCCGGGTTTCGCGTCCAAATTAGGCCTTGTCCAGAGGCACGCGGTGGAAAACCGGAGCCTGCTGCATTATTCGCCGGACGAAACGGTGATGTATCACCCGGAAAACGGCGAAAACAGCCGGCTGCTTTTTTCGCTGGTGAGGAAGGACCTTTCCGATCCCGCCAATTCATTTATCCTCAGAGCGATGAGGCAGATTGAAAATGGCCGGCTCAACAAGCTTCTCGATGCGCACGCCGGCGACACCGCATTCATCGAGCGTCTGGCATTCGCCCAGCCGTTCAACGAAGTGTGGCTGAACAGGTTCGTGACGGCGAAGCTGGGGGTGGACCAGACAGTGCTAAAAAACGCCTCCAATGAAGCGATCCTCCGCCATCCGGGGCCATATTTGACTATGGCCTGGCATGACATGAAGAGCCTGGTCAAGATGAGATCGGACCTTGATGACCTGCTCAAACGCTCCAGGGGGTCCACCGCCATCACCGGGCTTTCCCACGCCGCCAACAGCGCCCCTGTGAGGGTGGACGAAAGCGCCGTTTCAATCCTCAACGGCCTGAACGTTTTCGGCTTCGCGCCAATATATATGATTTGGTCCTTGTCCTTCATCGGCCTGTTTTACGGCTCGCGCGAGCAAAGGACAATGGCGGCGATCATTAGCGTCATCCCGCTTGCGGGGATATTCTTGTCCGCGGCCACGGCTTTCCCGGACTACCGTTACAGGGTGGTGTACGAACCTGAAATGCTCATGGGAGGGATCATCGGAACGGTGGCGGGCGTCTCGATGCTGATGAATGTTTTGCGCCGCCGGTCAAGGCCCCTGCCCCCATGAACTCTTCTTGGAACGATGACCGGAAAATTCGGTGGTGTCTCAGTTTGAATTCACATGTCATGCTGAGCATGGCGAAGCATCTCCTTCGTCTTGTTATTACAAGGTTTGCGTAAAGGAGATTCTTCGGCTTCGCCTCCAGCATGACAAACTGAGACACTACCGAAAATTCACCGCCACGCATTCGCCAGCGCCGTTTCTGCTATAATTATGCGAAGCGGAACCGGGCATGCCCATTCCGGCGATAACTAATTAATTAACAAAGATTTTAGATGACCCATATCGAAAATACGTTTCGCGGAAAAAACGTCCTGATCACGGGAGGTCTGGGGTTCCTCGGCGGCAACCTTGCTATAAAGCTTGTCGGCCTCGGCGCGAACGTCACGGTGATGGACGCCATGCTGGAAGGGCACGGTGGCAACCTGTTCAACATCGAGCCGGTGAAAGACTCGGTGCGCGTCAATTTCTCCGATATCCGCGACGCGAACGTGACGCGATACCTTATCGAAGGGAAGGATTTCATATTCCACCTGGCCGGGCAGAACGACCATGTGAAAAGCCTCACAGACCCCTTCTCCGACATAGACATCAACATAAAGGGCGCCGCAGTGCTGCTGGAGGAGTGCCGCAGGTACAATCCCGCTGCCAGGCTTGTGTACACCGGCACAAGGGGTGAATACGGCCACGCCACGCGCCTGCCGGTGGACGAAAACGCCCCGATAAACCCCAAGGGCATCTACGAGCTGTCCAGCCTGACGGCCCAGATGCTTTTCAAGATTTACCATGAGAACCACGGGGTGAAATCAATCACGTTGCGGCTCACCAACATCTACGGCGAACGGGCGCAGATGCGCCATCACAGGTTCGGCGTGGCCAACTGGTTCATACGCCAGGCACTGGACGGGAAGACCATTAAAGTATTCGGGGACGGGCTTATCAAAAGGGATTTCCTGTACGCCCAGGACGCCGTGGAGGCTATGCTCATGTGCGCCGCCTGCGAAAAGGCGTATGGTGAGACGTTCAACCTCGGCGCCGACCATGTCAGTTGCTTTAAGGAGCTTGCGGAGACCATCGTGAAGGCCGCCGGTGGCGGCAAATGGGAGTTCGCCCCGTTTTCAAAGGAGCGGGAGAAGCTCGAGCCGGGCGATTTTTACAGCGACATAACGAAAATCAGGAAAGTCGCCGGATGGAGCCCGCGCACGACGCTTGCCGACGGCGTCGCGGCCACCATCGAATACTACCGCAAATACAGAAAGCATTACTGGTGAAAAACGAGCCTGTCCCCTTTTCCGGCCTTTCCCTGCAATATGCGGCCCTGCGCGGGGAGATGGACGCGGCGGTGTCCCGTGTCCTGCTCAAGGGGCACTACATCATGGGTGATGAATGCGCCGCGTTCGAGCGGGAGTTCGCGGAATATAACGGCGCGGCGCACGCCATAGGCGTCGGCTCGGGGACGGAGGCCCTGCATATCGCGTTGCTGTCCTGCGGGATAAAAGGGGGTGACGAAGTGGTCACCGCGCCGAACACGGCGGCCCCCACTGTCTGCGCCATAGCCGCCGCCGGGGCGGTCCCGCGCTTCGCGGACATAGACCCGGCCACCATGAACATGGATCCGGCCAGGCTTGAAGATGTCCTGAAAAAAAGCGGCGGCCGGGTGAAGGCTGTGGTCCCGGTGCACCTTTATGGCCGCCCGGCGAGGATGGACGCGATTCTTGACATGGCGGGAAAATACGGCGCCGTTGTTGTGGAGGACGTGGCGCAGGCCGCCGGAGCCTCCTTCAACGCAAAGAAGACCGGAAGCATGGGAGCCGCCGGATGCTTCTCGTTTTACCCGACCAAGAACATCGGCGCCGCTGGCGACGGCGGGATGCTGACCACAAACGACGGCGAAATCGCCCGGCGCGCCAGGATGATACGCAATTACGGCGAGGAGTCCAGGTTCAACAACGTCACTTTCGGCTTTAACAGCAGGCTGGACGAAATCCAGGCCGCCATTCTGCGCGTCAAACTGCCGCATCTGGACAGATGGAACGCACGCAGGCGGGAACTGGCG
Source organism: Nitrospinota bacterium (assembly GCA_016235255.1). NCBI lineage: Bacteria > Pseudomonadati > Nitrospinota > Nitrospinota bacterium. The sequence continues at coordinate 13,687 of JACRLM010000018.1, forward strand.
GCGATATACGCCAATGCGCTGGGCGGAAGCGGGCTTGTGGGAGTTCCCCTCGACACTCCCGGCGCCCCCTCCGTATATCACCTTTACGTCATCACATGCGACCGGCGGGATGAGCTTATGGACTGTCTCAAATCGCAAAACATCCAGACCATGGTCCATTATCCCAAACCCGCGCATCTGCAGAAAGCTTTCGAGTATGCAGGTTACAAGGCCGGCGACCTGCCTGTGAGCGAAGCTCTGGCCGGGAAGATACTCTCTTTGCCGATGTATCCAGAGCTTTCAGACAGGCAGGCGGAAAGCGTGGCCCGGGCCGTTTTGTCCTTTTGCGGCAAGGGTTGATCCGGATGCGGATACTTCTCATCAATCCCCCGGCGCAGAACACCGCCATCGAATATCCGGACGAAAAGGGTGATTCGTACCTGGAGACGGAGGATTTCGGAGTGTTCCCCCCGCTGGGCTTGCTGTATATCATCGCCTACCTTGAAAAACACTCCCCATCGCACGAGATAATCCTGAAGGACTGCGTCGCGGAGAAGATACCGCACACCCAACTGGGCAAAATAGTGGAAGAGGCCCGGCCGGATGTGGTGGGGATAACAAGTTTCACCATAAGCATGGCGGACGTGGTTATGGCGGCCAGGACTGTGCGAAAGCACGCTCCAAACGCCCATATCTGCCTTGGCGGGCATCATCCCATCGCGTTTCCATTCGAGGCGGCGCAACTGGCGGAATTCGACTCCATAGTCGTCGGCGAGGGGGAGACGGCCTTCACCGCGCTGGTGGACGCGCTGGAAAACAAGCGTGATATAACGGCCATCACCGGTGTCTATACCGGCGAATCAATAATCCGCCACCGCTCCTCGCCTTCGCGCGACAGCAGGTTTCTGACCAACGTGATGGTCCCCCCCGCGTACATAGAGGACATAGACAGCCTCCCCTTCCCCGCCAGGGCGCATGTGGCCCACATTGATTTCCACAGCATCGTGGGGGTGTCCGGCAGGCTGGCGACGATAATAAGCTCCCGCGGCTGCCCATACCGCTGCACATATTGCGACGTGCCGTACAAGCGCTACAGGAAACGCTCCATCGGGAACATCGTGGACGAAGTGGAGCAATGCGTGGCGCAAGGATACAAGGAGCTTCATTTTTACGACGACCTTTTCAACATAACCCCCGGCCGGGTGATGGAGTTCTGCGCGGAGGTGGAAAAGCGCTCGCTTAAATTCCACTGGGATTTCCGGGGGCGGGTGAACAGCGTCACATATGAATCGCTGGAGGCGGCCAAAAAAGCTGGGCTGCGGATGATATCGTTCGGGGTGGAGACAGGATCGGACGAGGGGCTTGCGGCGATCAAAAAAAAGACGACCACCGCCAAGGTGCGCGAAGTGTTCGGCTGGTGCAGGAAACTTGGCATATTGACCATAGCCGACTTCATGATCGGCTTCCCCTTCGAGAAAGACCGTGACGCCATCATGCGCAACGTCGATTTCCTGATAAGCCTGGACCCTGATTACGCCCAGTTCGCCGTGCTCACGCTGTACCCGAACACAGAGCTTTTCAACGACGCGGCCAGGCTCGGCCTTATCAATCCTTCGCGATGGAGCGCTTTTTCGCTCGATCCGCGCCCCGGCTTCATGGTGGACCACTGGGAAGAGCACATGGACATCCACGAGCTTGTAAGGACACAGAAAGAAGCGTACAGGAAATTCTATATGCGCCCCTCGTATATAATGAGAAGCGCCCTGCGGCTGACTTCGTGGTATGAAGCAAAGGCCAAGGCCCGGGGCTTTTTGAAGCTTTTGGGGGCAAACCCCGGGCGCGGACGCAAAGCCGCGGCCGTGGACTGAACTGATCTTTTATAAGGGCTGGAATCGGCGCATGTTGATAAGCATTGTTATCCCGGTGTACCGGAGCGAACTGTCCATCGGGCCGCTTGTGGACCGGCTGATGGAAGAGCCTTCCATCAAAAAGCAGATCGAGGTGGTCCTGGTAAACGACGGTTCGCCGGACGGCTCGGGGCGTGTGTGCAGGGAGATAACCGCCAAATATCCGGGCAGGACGAGGCTCATCGAGCTTTCCCGCAATTTCGGCGAGCACAACGCCGTCATGGCCGGGCTGCGCCACGCCAAAGGGGACGCGGCGGTGATAATGGACGACGATTTCCAGAACCCCCCTTCCGAGGTGTCGCTTTTGATCGAAGAGATGGAAAAAGGGGGGCACGACGTGGTCTATGGTATTTACGAGCGCAAACGCCACCACTGGTTACGCAACCTGGGCAGCAAGGTCAACGGCTTTATGGCCACATACCTTCTGGACAAGCCGGCCGGCCTTTACCTTAGCAGCTTCAAGTCGCTCAACCGTTTCACAATAGACCAGGTCATAAAGTACGACCTCCCCTACCCGTACCTGGACGGGCTTATCTTCCGTGTGACAAAAAAGGTGGGAAAAGTGATGGTCAGGCATGAGGACCGCCTTATGGGGGAGAGCAACTATTCGTTCCGCAAGCTTGTCCGGCTTTGGCTGAACATGTTCACGAACTTTTCAGTGCTGCCGCTGCGGGTGGCCACGCTGTCCGGCGGCCTTACAATCATATTCGGCATGGTGATGGCCTGCGTGGCTGTGTACTGGAAGTACACCGATCCGCTGGCGCCGGCCGGATGGGCCACCCTTGTGGTCCTCGCGGCATTTTTTTCCGGGGTGCAGCTCATTTCCCTTGGCGTGATGGGAGAATACATCGGCCGCATGTTCATAAGCCACAGCGGCGCGCCCCAGTCCATCGTGCGGGAAGTTGTCGAATCTGAAAAAAAGGAGCCTTGACGCGCCTGCTGGCGCGGCTTTGAACCAAGCTTATACAATGAAAGTGGTATTTTGCACGGCCCCGGTGAGCAAGGAAATGTGGGGCGGCCTGGCCGAGGCTGGAAGCCTGCTCCCCCCCCTGGGCCTTTGCTATCTGGCGGCGGTGACGCGCAACCTTGGGCATCAGGCGCACATCATAGATTCCTATGCCGAAAAGCTGGACGCAACGATGGCGGCGGACCGCGTCTGCGCCCTCGATCCGGACATCGTGGGCATTTCGTCCACCACACAGGAGATCGGCGAGGCGGCGCGGCTTGCGGCGGAACTTAAAATACGGCGCCCGGGCGCCGTTATACTGCTCGGGGGTGTCCACGTCACAAGCTCCCCGGTGGAGACCTTTGAGCGCTATGCTAATTTTGACGTCGGTTTTGCCGGCGAGGCCGAAGCGTCGCTCCCTGTTTTTCTCAAGGCTTACCAGGACGGCGGCCAGTTATGGAACGCAGGGGGGCTGATCCTGCGCCGCAACCACCCGTTGTCCGGCGGAAAAGGGGCCGTCCCCGCGCCGCCGCATCTTGGCGCCGGGGAAATCCTCATGACTCCCCGGATGAAGACGATTGACGATCTGGACGAGCTGCCGATCCCGGCCTTCGACCTGCTTCCGGAGCTTAAGGCCCACTACAGCCCGGCGATGACAAATTATAAAAGGTCGCCTGTGATGGGGCTGGTCTCTTCGCGCGGATGCCCCGGCCACTGCACGTTCTGCGACCAGTCGGTGTTCGGCAACCGTATCCGTATGCACTCGGCGGAGCGGATAATGGAGATCATCACCCTGCTGATGACCCGCCACGGCATACGGGAGATAAATTTTTACGACGACACATTTGTGGCGCACAAGGCCCGCGTGCGGGAGCTTTGCCAGATGTTCATAGACCGCAAGCTCGACCTTACATGGTCGTGCAACGCCAGGGTGAACCTTGTGAACGAAGAACTTCTGCGACTTATGGCGAGGGCTGGCTGCTGGCAGATATCCTATGGGATAGAGACAGGCGAACAGACGCTGCTGGACAGCCTGAAAAAGAAAATCACCCTCGAACAGGTGGACAAGGCGGTCAACTGGAGCAAGGAGGCCGGGATGATGGTGAAGGCCTATTACATGATCGGCCTGCCGGGGGAAACGCGCGAATCGCTGGTAAAGACCCGGCGCTCCGCCCTCGGCCTTCCGCTGGACGACATATGCCTGGAGTTTTTCACCCCGTTCCCCGGCACGGAGCTTTATGTCCAGCTCGCCGGGCAAGGCGTCCCCCTGCCCGATTGGGAGAACATGAACACGTTCAAGCTGGCCTATGTCCCACCCGGGCTGGACGAGGAGACGCTGCGAAGCGAGTTCAAGGGGATAATCAGGAAATTCTATCTGCGCCCCAGGATTATATGGGGTTACCTGAAGCGCTTTGCCAGCCCCCGTAAAATGCTGGCGCTGGCGCGGGCGTTCGTGGACTTTATCAGGACCGGCTGAAATGGAGCATTCTCTTTACGAACAGGTGTTCCGCCTGCAGCAGTCCCACTGGTGGTTCGCGGCGCGGCGCAACTCGCTGGACTCGCTATTGGGCGGTCAGTCCACCGGAGGAAACGTGCTCGACGCCGGATGCGGCCCCGGCTCCATGCTCGGCTATCTATCGAAGTACGGGCGGGTGACCGGGCTGGACCCCTACCCTCCGGCCCTTGAAATGGCGCGCAAGCGCTTTGCCGGCCCGCTTGTAATGGGGGAGATAGGCAGCCTCCCTTTCGCGGACGGCAGTTTCGACCTTGTGGGAACTTTTGAAGTGCTTTACCACAAGGGGATCGCCGACGTGGAGGACGCGGTGCGTGAATTGGCAAGGGTGCTGGCCCCCGGCGGGCGGCTTGTCGTGGTGGACTCGGCGTACCCCTCCCTTGCTTCGGCGCATGATCTGGCGGCCCACAGCGCCCGCAGGTTCACCATGGAGCAGATGCGGGAGATTTTTGAAAAAGCGGGGCTGAATGTGACACGCTCCACATACGCATACTGCGCGCTTTTGCCGGTGGTGTGGGTGGTCCGCAGGCTAAAGGGGCTGTTGGGACTGGACAGGCGGCCCGAGGCCGAGCTTTCACCGGCCCCGGAATGGCTCAACGCCGCCATGATAAGATGGTTCAGGCTGGAAACGGCCGTGGCAGGCGTGTTTGGCCTGCCGTTCGGGCTGTCGTTGCAGATTGCCGGTGAAAAACCTCGCGTAAACAAGAATTGAAGCGCCGCGGATGAGAATAGCCTTTTATAATCCCCCCGCCGCCACCCCGGTGATCCGGCGCTATATGTGCAGCTATAACGCGGGTGAAAACCTTTATCCGAACATAGAACTGCTGGGGCTGGCCGCGCACGCCGAATCGGAAGGGCATACGGCCGTTTACATTGACTGCATAGCGGAAGGTTTCGGCGGGTCAAGCGGGCTTGCGGCTTTGAAGACGTTCAGGCCCGACGTGGTGGTAAGCCTTCTGGGGCTGGAGTGCTTTGGCGCCGACATCGCCGAAATGCTGGCCGTGAAGGGGGAACTGCCGGAGGCGAAGGTGGGGATTATGGGCTATTACGCCACCATGTACCCGGAAAAATGCGTTGAGAAAGGGATGGACTTTGTGCTTCTTGGCGAAGGGGAACAAGGTCTGTCCGGCTATCTGAAAGGTGACCTTGCGGCGCCCGGGCTGGCCACGAAAGAAAGGGTGAACAGGGATGGCCGGCGGCTTTCGGAAGATGAATACAACCGCCTCCCCCACCCCGCCCATCATCTAATCAAACCGGGAGCGTATGGGGAGCTTGGCCTCGGCTCCCCGCTGACGGTGGCGCAGTTCACAAGGGGCTGCCCATACCCGTGCAGCTATTGCGTGCGAAGTTATGGACGCAAGACCGTGAATCGCAGCGTGGAGAACGTCCTAAAGGAGCTTGAGGACATCGCAAGGCTGGGGATCAGGTATGTCCGGTTCCTGGATGACACGTTCACCACGGACAAAAAATGGGCGGCGGCCATATGCGAAGGGATCGTCCAAAGGGGGATCAAGCTTGCATGGGGGGCCTTGAGCAGGGCCGACACGCTGGACGGTGAACTTTTAAAACTAATGAAACGGGCCGGCTGCCGCAGGATATTTATCGGGATAGAGTCAGGCTCCCAGAGGGTGCTCGACTATTACAAAAAGGGATACAAGGTGGAGCGCATCCCCTCCTCCGTCCGCCTGGCCAGAAAAGCGGGGCTGGAGACCGTCGGGTTTTTCCTGCTGGGCGCCCCCTTTGAGACCATCGAAGACGTCCAGCAGAGCATGGACATGGCCAGAAAGTGCGACCTGGACTATGTGATAGTGACCAAGCTTGTGATATACCCGGGCACGGAGTTGGAGAATGAATTGCGCGATATGGCGGCGGTGGACCCGTGGGAAGGGGTCCACAGGTTCGCCGATGAAAAGCGCGAGATGGAAATTCTCGAATGGGAACGTCTGTTCTACAGGTCGTTTTACACAAGCTACAGCGGGATCAGGACCGGCGTGCGCACCCTTTTCAGGCAGCCGGTGCGGACATTGCGGGCGGCCGCCTCCATCATGCGGTTCGCCCTTTCCAGCGGCCAGGACAAAAGCCATCCTGATTATCTTTAGAAGGCAAGTTCATGCCATGAAACACCCATTGGGCGCGCGCTTATGAACAGATCACCGGAAAAGCCGGATGCGCTGGAACGGCTGGCCGGACGCATCGTGTTCGGCACAGGGGCGTTCCTGTTTTTCGCCTTGCAACTTGCCTTGTCCCTCACCCCCATCGCGCTTAGGACATCCCCACTGGAGACCGACGACGCATACGTCTATATTTTCAAGGCCGCGCAGCTGGAATCATGCTTTTTTCAGGGCTGCCCCGCCATGGATGACCTGCGGCGTCAATTGACCGCCCCGGCGGACGGGCCGAAAATGGCCGCAAAAAGGGCCGAATATTACGGCCAGGCGTTCATCGTGCACAATCTGCTTCACTCGGCCATCCTCTCCGCCATCCACAAGCTCGGGGCCGGATGGGACACGGCATATAACATAACGTCGTCCGTGGGAGCCGCGCTTTCGTACCTGTCCATCGCGTGGCTTTTCCTGGAATATCTTGGCGCCGGCGCGGCCGGGATGGCGCTGCTTGCGCTGGCGCCAATGGTCTTTGCGGGGCACGGAATCCAGTACATGGCGCCTGGCAGCCTGACCACCGGAATGGCGATTCTCACCTTCGCGCTCATGCGAAGGTGGCGGGATTGGGCCGGACCGATCCTTGTCACGGCCTGCGCGGCGATGGTGATGAATCATTCAGCGGGCCGGATATACGCCCTTATGGCGATTGTTTATTACCTGTTGACCGCCAGCCGCCCCATGCGGCAAAGGTTTTTGGCCGCCGGGGTGTCCATGGCGATTGTGATTATATATTCCCTCGCCCCGCTTTTCGTAATCAGGCCGGAGCTTGGCAGCCTTTCGGTGGGAGCCCAGCCGGGGCTTTTGGATGTGTCCTCCCGGCTTTCACTTATCGGGCCCAATATTGAAAAGGCGGGTGAAATTATCGGCCAATGGGCCGGGTTTTATTTCGGGGTTCCGCTCACCGCCGTTTTGCTCATTGCCGGCGCCGCGCTGATTCCCCGGCGGAGGCGCACCGCATACCTTGCCCTGCTCATCGTCTGCCTGCTTACTCTTGCCGCCACCCTTTTGCATATTTATCCGGGAATGCCGGCCACGCTGTTTGAAAGGATATGGACATTCGCCGCCATACTCCTCTCCGGGCTTATCGGGCAGGCGCTCTGGAAATTTATAGAACTGCCGTTGAGGCTGCGCCAGAACAGGCCCGCCGCCGCATTGATACTGGCCGCTGCGCTGCTCGGTTCCGCCGCAATGTCCGCCGGGCGGTTCAAGGTGTGGGCGCTGGACAAGGGATTTAAGATGCGGGAAGCGGCGGAGACCGCCATCGTAAGGTATAACACCCTGTTGGATGAATCGCAGCCGGCAAAACTTCTGGCGCGGGCCGTCCCAGGCGAACAGGTCCTGTACGGCGACATGATTTCCATGCTGTTCTACCTTTCAAACGGGGCGCACAGCCTTGGCGCGGTGTTCCTCCCCGGCGTTAAAGGAGAGCCGGAGGAAAAACGCCTGACAGGTGACAATGCGCGGATACGGCATATTGTGGCAAGAAATCCCGTCACGCTGTTGCCCATCGCCAGCCAGGGAGCTTTACGGATAACCTCTTTTGACAAGCTGGAAATCCGGTTTGAAGGGAAAAATACGCCGGATTACGCCATGCTGGACGTTACGAACCGATCGGCGGAAACTGTCAACCTCGCCCTGGAGCCTGTGGACGGCAAGGAGGCGCAAACATTTACGTTAAAGCCCGGCTTTGCCGGAAAGATAAAGCTTGAGCTGAAAAAGGCAAGCCCACCGGCCGGCCACATTTTCCGGATAAAGGAAATGGACGGCGAGGTGATATTGCGCGCTATCAACCTGCCAGGAAGCGGCGCATATATCTGGCCCTGGGATCAGGGAGTATCGCTCACATACTGGAAAACCCGGCAAAGGCCGATAGTCAAGCTGTGGGAAAAAGGATTGTTCGTCACGCCGCAAAACGCGCTCAAGCCGGACGAGGAATACCGGACGGCGCGTTTTGATTCATCCGCGCTATTTCCATCCTTTGGCCGCCCGGTGACCGTGATAGACGACAATGGCTATACAGTACTGGCGCAATTGTAACGCTGTCGGCCAGTTTTTTTGAATTGATCGGCCTTGTATTTTCAGACAGACCCAGAATCAGGCTCTCGAACCGTTTTAAGCTGCGCGCCCCGGAACCGGTCCAGGTCCTTTTGCGCCGCCGGTGTTAAAAGGACTTGATAGCTCAAGCCACCCGCTTGCCTTTGCGTTGTTGAAAGTAATCAGCCGCCGCGACAGGTTTGCCTTTGACCTTTTTCGCCTTTTCGATGAGGGCCAGATCCATCAGGTCTTCCCTTATAGCCGGATCGCTTATCATTTTTTCGATGAACGCTTCCCGCTCAGACGCGCCAAGCGCCTTGAACGCTGTGAAGAACACTTCCGCCGTGGCCACGCTGGATTTCATAAATTCTCTAAACTGAATTTTTGTTTTCTAAAGTTATAACATTTCCGCGGCATAATGCCACCTCCTACAGCCTCACCCTGCCCCCCAGCGATTTGCTCAGGGTCATCTCGTCGGCGTACTCCAGATCTCCCCCCATCGGCAGGCCGCGGGCTATGCGGGTTATCATCACTCCGCTCGGCTTTAGCAGCTTGGCGATGTACATTGCCGTGGCCTCTCCTTCGGCGGTGGGGTTTGTGGCCACGATGATCTCTTTTATCCCCCCACGCTCCACACGGGCCAGCAACTCTTTTATCTTCAGCTCCTCCGGCCCAACTCCGTCCAATGGGGAGAGCACCCCCATCAAAACGTGGTACACCCCGCGGTATTCGCCGATCCGCTCGATGGCGAAAACGTCGTGCGGCTCCTCCACAAGGCATACCAGCGACTGGTCACGGGCGTTGTCCGAACAGATATAGCAAGGGTCCACCTCCGTGATCGAGCAGCACACGGAACATATCCGCGCCTTCTCCTTCACGTCCAGAAGCGCCTGGGACAGCTTTTTCACCTCGTCCGGGGTGGACTTTAGAATGTGAAAGGCCAGCCGTTCGGCTGTCTTGCGCCCGACGCCGGGGAGGGTCTGGAACCGCTCCACGAGCTTTACCAGGGAATCCGGCCCTGTCATCGCAGGCTACAACATCCCCGGCAGGTTCACCGGCAGCCCGGCGGTAATCTTGCCCAGTTCCTCATCCTTCATCTTGCGCGCACGGGTCAGCGCGTCGTTCACCGCCACGGCGATAAGGTCTTCAAGCATCCCGGTGTCGTTCGGGTCCACCAAGGCTTTGTCCGTTATGGTCACCGACTTCACAACGTTCCCCCCGGTGGCCACCACTTTCACCTTTCCCTGCCCCGCCTCGCCTTCCACGGTCTTTTCGTTAAGCTCCGCCTGGACGGCCGTGATCTTCTTCTGCATGCTGTTCACCTGACGCATCAGGTTCCCGAATCCCTTTGACATATTACTTTAACGACTCCTTGTAAATATTTGATTATGCGTCCACTGGCGGATTAATCCGCGTGTCCTTGTTCACCTTCACCTCCACCACGTCGCCATTGAATATTTCAAGCGCGCTCTGAACTATCGGCAGTTCTGTGAGACTTTTCTTTAACACAGCGTCCCGCTCCCTGTGGCGGTTCACGGTGTCAACGTCCTTTTTTTTTTCAGCCTCCAGCACCACCACCTGCTGCATCTGCCTGCCGGTGATGCGAAGCGCGATATCCTCCAGCGATTTGCGGGTGGAGGGGTCCTCCAGCTTCTCCCGGGCGAAAAGGTCGGGCACAGTGATTATGAACTTCCCCGCCGTCACCGACACCGTGGAATGCTCCAATATCCCGATCAGCACCGGCCTGGCGCTTTTGAACGCCTCTAAAAGGTCGCCATTGCCCATACTGTCGGGCGATATGGCCCTTTCTATTTCCGCCGGGGCCGGCTCCAGATTCGAGTCCACCACTGGCGCCGACGGCCTTGGCGGCGCGGGCGGCGCCTTGCGGACAGGGGCGGCTGGTTGCGAACCCTCCACCATCACCTGCGCCCGTTCCACAGTGTCTATGATGTCCGAAAGTTTGGACAGGCCGCGCTTTTCAGTCAGTTTTAAAAGCCCCATGGTGAGGTTTAGCGACGGCATGTGGGAGCGTTTCATCTGTTCAAGCGTTTCCACCAGCACGGCGAAGAAGCGCTGTATCTCGTCAAAATCAAGTTCCGCGGCCCACTTTGCGATTTTTTCAGCCTCCCCCGCATCCCCCTGCGCCGGGGCGTTCCTGATCTTCGCCGCCATCACGCCGCGCAATAGCTCCGAAAGCTCCTCGACGAAAAGCGCCGGGTCGGCCCCGGAATATACCACCGAGTCCACCATCTCCAATAGCGCCCCTTTGTCCTTGTTCACCGCCGCGTCCATTATCCCGCCAAGGGTGGACTTGTCCACCAGTCCGAGAATCAGTTTCACGTCGTCTTCGGACACCGATCCGCCGCCATAGGCCGCCGCCTGGTCGAAAAGCGACTGCGCGTCCCGCATGGATCCGCGCGCCCGCCGCGCCAGAAGCTCGATTGCCCCCGGCGTGGCCGACACTTCCTCCGCCCCTGCGATCATCTCCAACTGCTTTACGATGTCCGCCAGCGAGATGCTTTTATATTCGAAACACTGGCAGCGGGACAATATGGTGTCCGGCACCTTGTTAAGCTCTGTGGTGGCGAAGATGAATATGACGTGCGGGGGCGGCTCCTCCAGCGTTTTTAGCAGCGCGTTGAAGGCCGCCTTGCTGATCTGGTGCACCTCGTCAATGATGTAAATCTTGTATTTTGAGCGTATTGGGGAGAATTTTACGTTTTCACGCAGGTCGCGGATGTTGTCCACCCCGGTGTTGGAGGCGCCGTCTATCTCCATCACGTCCAGCGATGTCCCGGCGGCGATCTCCTTGCAGTTTACACACTCCAGGCATGGGTTTGAAGTGGGCCCTTTTTCACAGTTGAGCGATTTTGCCAGGATGCGCGCGGTGGTGGTCTTCCCCACCCCCCTGGTGCCGGAGAAAAGGTAGCCGTGGGCGATCCTGCCGCTGTCCAGCGCGTACACCAGGGTGCGCACGATATGCTGCTGGCCGACGATCTGGTGAAATGACTGCGGCCGGAACTTTCTGGCCGATACCGTGTATTTTTCTTCCATCCCGCTTTGGTTTGCCGTTGCCGTTTCAAACGAAGCGGTATTGTACCATCACAGGGTCTGGGGCGCGATATTTAGAAAAAACGGCGGAAGACAAAAACCACAGAGACACAAAAGCGCGCAGAAAGCTTCCCCGTGGCCGCCGCGGGCTGTTGCCCAAAAGGTAAAACACACGAAACGAACGCTGTCCGGGGTGTTCTTCACCCCGGACTCTTTGTTTATACAAGCATTACTCACTCGACTTTGGGACATCGGGGTGAAGAACATCCCGATGAGCATTTGGGCAACAGCCCGGCCGGACCACGGATTCATATCTCGAGCCGCTTTAAGAAAAACGGTCTATATCAGTCCGCGCCAAAGGCTTTGTCCAGCTTTTCGAGCATCCTCAATCCCTCTTTCACCTTTCCCTTGGCCGCCCTTGCGCGAAACCTCGTCTCGACGTCAAATTCCGTGAGCGCCACCGTGGCCAGTTCGTCCACAAGTTTGTTTACGCTTATCCGCCGGGCCTTGGCCAGCTTTTGCAGCCGTTCGCGTTTTTCATCGTTCATCCGTATCGTCAGCGTTGCCATCACATATGCTCCTTTAACATTTTTCCCGGAGTCAGCGCCCTGATTCCGGGAAAGCTTAATTGCGCGTTCGAAAAGTCCCTGACATTGTTGGTCACAATCACACCGGCGCCACCGGCCACCGCAAGCTCCATTATGTGGTTGTCGCTTTCATCCGGCAGGTTGGGACGCCATGTATAGTAAATCCGGGTCCATGCGCAAACACTATAGAAAGCGTTCATAAGTATTTCACGCTCTTTGGGAGCCAATGGACTGTGCGCGAACAACTCCTTCCTTCCCAGGACTGCTTCATATTCGCAAAACAGCGCCGCGCCTATCAAAGGCTTGTAAACACCTTGAAGACATCGCTTGATGACTTTCCTGCTGGCCCCAGCGCCTCCGCCAATCATCGCCGCTATGACCACGTTGGTGTCCACCACGATTCTTATCATGTGAATAATGATAGCATATGTGCTGTCACACATCCATCCAAACGGCGGTTTTCCGCTGTCCGTCGATGGTGATAAAGGCAAGTTCCTTGAGCGCTCACCGGGGTGTTGCGGCCCGAAGAGCGATTAAAATGAGGGCGAACACGCAGGTTCGCCCCTGCCCTCTGTGTCTGCGCGCCTATGTGGTGAATATTCCTTATTTCGCGGCTCCCGCCAGTCCCGCCAGCGCTTCGGCCACCCGGTCCGATCCGCGCCCGTCCACGACGCTTTGCCCGGTTCGTCCCATGCTCGCAAGTTTTACAGGATCGCCGATTAGTTCGTCCACAAGCCCCGCCAGCGCCGCCATGTTAAATTCCGGGGTGGACGAAAAATGGATCCCCGCCCCCCTTATCGCGATTTGGGCCGCGTTTTTCGACTGGCCGTCGTTGAATGTAATCATCACCGGCGCCGCGCCAAGGCTCATAAGCTCCCATGTGGTGTTGCCTAGCGTGCATATCCCAAGGCTTGCGCCGCGCATCAGCTCCCACGGCTCCTTCGCGCCGCGATGAAGTTCTATTTTGAAAGGGGCGCGCCGGGCAACGCTCTCTATCATGGCGTAGTCCAGGCACCCGTCCCCCACCATAACGGTCACTTCCACTTCACTTTTGAGCGGTTCAAGCGCCATAAGTGTCTTCACCGTCAACCTTTCCGGGTCCGACCCGCCGAATGAAACGAATATTTTCCGCCACTCCCGTGGCGCGTCCCTGTACGCCCCGTCCGAATACTGGCCGCGTAACATAAGGTGTTCCGGCCCCAGCATAAGTTTTGCGGCCGATCCCGCGTAATCTTCCTTTCGGGCGAACATGCCGGCGTTGACTATCACGCTGGCGCGATGGTTGTTCCCGAACTCGTCGTCCACGGCAAGGATTTTCACCCCGTTGTCCGCCAGCGTGTCCATGAGCTTTTTGGACGAATGGATCATGTCCACCACCGCCGCCTTGATGTTTTTCGACTTTATGAACTCCATGGCGGTCCGCGCCTCGTCCTCCGGGGTATAGTCTGGGTTGAGCTGGTCGAATTTTACCCCGGCGATAGTGAGAGTCCGCGCGGCGGCTCCGGATGCGTCCGGCCCGGCCAGGAAAAACGGTTGAAGGCCCCGTTCTTTCGCTTTCGCGGCCAGCGCCATGCTCCGGAACAGGTGCCCGTATCCGGTCCTGTAATCGGCGTTGAGCCTGAAAAGGACCGCTTGGTCTTCAGCCAATTTATTTCCCCGTGTAGTCTGGGCCACCCGGCTGGCTTTTGCATTCCAGGAAAACGCGCGCTTCGCACACCTTGCAGCGCTCCGGGTCCAGCTGTTTCACTATATTCCTTATGGCCTCTTCCTTTGCGGCAAAGATGTTCTCCTCCCCTATCAGAAGGTTGTATCCCCCGCCCCTTATTATGTTGCAGACGCCTTCCTTCAGAGTCAATCCCTTTTTTAGTTGAAACTCCCGGCATGACCGTCACGCCGCTTTCACCATTATCTTCCCCGCCAGAGCCCGTTTCATGATCTCACGCAGTTCCGGCAGGTGTTTATAACCGCTCACTTTCCTCAACCTGGG
>JACRLM010000019.1 GCA_016235255.1 Nitrospinota bacterium
CCAGGTTGAGGAAAGTGAGCGGTTATAAACACCTGCCAGAACTGCGTGAGATCATGAAACGGGCTCTGGCGGGGAAGATAATGGTGAAAGCGGCGTGACGGTCATGCCGGGAGTTTCAACTAAAAAAGGGATTGACTCCGATTCAGCTTCCGCTTTAGCGCGGCTTCCCGATAATTTGCCAGAAAATGCGTTTGTCAGATGCCTTTATATATTCGACTGGAATTCTTTCATCTACCTTGCGGCTAATGACGCTCATTTTGAATGGCTTTCAAATGAGATATGAAAACCGGGAGTATTGTAGAGGATACGCCGGCTATCGAGGCGCTTCACACCGCCGCGGCGGCGATGCTGTCCGTCTGGTTCTTTAACTGCGCTTCCTGGTTGGCGTAGTTTAAGGCGTCTAGCATCTCGTCTATCTCCCCTTCCATGAATAGCTCCAGCTTGTACAGCGTCACGTTTATCCGGTGGTCGGTTATGCGCCCCTGGGGGAAGTTGTATGTGCGGATGCGCTCGCTCCGGTCGCCGGAGCCAACCTGGCTTTTCCGGTCGGCGCTGCGTTTGGCCGATTCCTCGCGCTCTTTCTGATCTTTCAAACGCGCGGCGAGAACTTTCAGCGCCTTGGCCTTGTTCTTGTGCTGGCTTTTTTCGTCCTGCATGGAGACCACGAGGCCCGAGGGGATGTGCGTTATCCTCACGGCGGAGTCCGTGGTGTTCACCGATTGGCCGCCGTGGCCGCCAGCGCGGAACACGTCTATGCGAAGGTCGTTGGGATCCAGCGAAACCTCCACCTCTTCCGCTTCCGGCATGATCGCAACCGTGCATGCGGATGTGTGTATCCTGCCGGACGATTCCGTCGCCGGGACGCGCTGCACCCGGTGGACGCCGCTTTCAAATTTCAAACGCGAATAGGCCCCGCGCCCATTGATCGCCGCGATCACTTCCTTGACCCCGCCAAGTCCCGTCTCGTTCACGGACATCACCTCCACCTTCCACCCTTTGCGCTCCGCGTACCGGGAGTACATGCGGAAAAGGGCCGAGGCGAAAAGGGCCGCTTCCTCGCCGCCGGTGCCGGCGCGGATTTCCAGCAGGATGTTTTTCTCGTCGTTGGGATCTTTTGGCAGGAGCATCAGCCGCAGCCGCCGTTCAAAATCCTCGATTTTCGGCGCCAGTTCCGCCTTTTCCTCGGCGGCAAGCTGGGCAAGTTCCGGGTCGTCCCCGCCGCCGATCATGCTTTCGGCTTCGTCGAGCCGGCCTTTCATCTTCTTGTATTCCCGGTAGGCGGTCACCACCGGCTGGATTTCCTTCATCTCCCTGGCCAGTTTTTCGAAGGCGGACCGGTCCGACGCGACGGAGGGATCCCCCATCTTGTCGTTTATGATCGAATATTTTTTCTCGATCGCGTCAAGGGCGGCGAACATAGGCGCGCAATCGTGGCGGAGGGTTTATAAAAAGGGGGGCCTGGCGGGGGGGCGTCAAGCCTTCGCCGCGGCCTCTTTCTTGCTGTACCGGCGCTGGAACTTTTCGATCCTGCCCGCGGTGTCTATAAGCTTCTGCTTGCCGGAGAAGAACGGATGGCAGGACGAGCATATGTCCAGCCTTACCACCGGCACAGTGCCGCGGGTCTTCACCACGCTGCCGCAGGCGCAGTGGATTTCACAGTCCATATATTCCGGATGGATCTCTTTTTTCATCTTGTCTCTCGCTTCCTTATTGTCTTGTATAACCACCGAATCGGATAATATATCAAAAATCCGGCGTTTTGTTAAGCGTTCATGGACTCCAAAAACTTCTTGTTCGTCTTGGCCGAGCGCATCTTGTCTATAAGAAGCTCCATCGCCTCGATGGAGTCCATCGGCTGGAGCACCTTGCGAAGCACCCACACGCGCCTCAGGTCGTCGGATTCGAGCAAAAGCTCCTCTTTCCTCGTGCCCGAGCGGCTGATGTCTATGGCCGGGAACACGCGCCGGTCCGCCAGACGCCTGTCCAGATGGACTTCCATGTTGCCGGTACCCTTGAATTCCTCGAATATCACGTCGTCCATGCGCGAACCGGTGTCGATAAGCGCCGTGGCGATGATCGTAAGCGAACCGCCTTCTTCAAGGTTGCGCGCCGCGCCGAAGAACCGTTTGGGCCTCTGGAGCGCGTTGGAGTCAATACCGCCGGAGAGCACCTTGCCCGACGGGGGGACGATGGTGTTGTACGCCCGGGCGAGCCTCGTGATGGAGTCGAGCAGGATCACCACGTCCCGCTTGCGTTCCACCAGGCGCTTGGCCTTTTCGATGACCATCTCCGCCACCTGAACGTGCCGCGTGGGGGGTTCGTCGAAGGTGGACGATATTATCTCCCCTTTCACGGACCGCTCCATGTCCGTCACCTCTTCGGGCCGCTCGTCGATGAGCAGCACGATAAGCGTGACTTCCGGATGGTTCTTCGTCACGGAATTTGCGATGGACTGCATGAGCATCGTCTTGCCGGCCCGGGGGGGCGACACGATGAGCGCGCGCTGCCCCTTGCCGATGGGGCATATAAGGTCGAGCACCCGGCCGGAGAGCGCTTCCTGCGTGGTCTCCAGCGAAAGTTTCTTGTGCGGGTACAAAGGGGTAAGGTTGTCGAACAACACCTTGTCCTTCAGCTCATCGGGAGCTTCGAAGTTGATCGTCTCCACCTTGAGCAGCGCGAAGTATCGTTCGTTTTCCTTGGGCGGGCGGATTTGGCCGGATATGGTGTCCCCCGTCCGGAGGTCGAATTTCCTTATCTGCGAAGGCGAAACGTATATGTCGTCCGGGCCCGGCAGATAGTTGAACGAAGGAGCGCGCAGGAACCCGAAACCGTCCGGCAGTATCTCCAGCACTCCTTCACCGAAGATGAGTCCCTCCTGCTCGGTCTGGGCCTCCAGTATCTTGAACATCAGCTCCTGCTTGCGCAGGCCGCGGATCCCTTCCACGTTGTACTGGGCGGCGATCTCCGTCAGTTCGCTGATCGTCTTGTCCTTTAGCGATCCTATGTTCAGCGGCACGCCTGGCGCGGCCGCCGCGGTGTCGGCCGCGGGAGCGGCGGTGGTTTCGTTTTCTGCTTCTTTTGCCGGGTTGTTTTTTTGAGCCATCTTGGAATTGTGAGTTTTGCGGTTGTTGTTAGTTATGGAAAGGATATCCTGTCAGGCCGACGCCCCCGATGGGCGGCGCCATATTTGGATTAAAGCGCGGCGATTCCCTCTAAAAGAGCCTCATTGAAGGTATAATAAACGGTCAAGCAAGCTTAGTTAATGGATGTTGATACGGCCAGTTAGATAATGTGATTCACCACGGAAACGATGATAGGGCCAAAAGGCCAGCCGTGTCAATAAAATTAAAAAATTTGTAGAGAGCACATAAACTGTCCGGGTCTGTAGCACATAAACTGTCCGGTTCTATGGTGTATCCAGGAGGAAACGCCATGAAGCGGACAGAGTGGTTACAGGAGACTCGGAAGATGAGGTTTTTAGAGGCGTTAACGGA